>NZ_JAFCLR010000011.1:0-219218 GCF_018131065.1 Bradyrhizobium sp. AUGA SZCCT0431
AGGGAAGACCGGGTGCGCGCTGCACCCGCGGTCTCGCGTGCGGTTTGCACAAAACAAAATGCACACGAGCATACAGGTCCAGCGGAGAACACCCGGCCTTCCCTGCGCAATGGCTTTACGGCTTATATCGTGCTCTCCCTGGTGAACGGGCTTTCTTGCCACCATTGCCCGCAAGAAGCGTTTGGCTCCTCACGGACGTGACGCCAGCAACGGGGCGCCAGGACCACACGACTTCGCCGTACGCGTCAGTGCCGTTCGTCGCCAGCACATCAGCGTCCACCGCGACCCGCCCAACGTCCGTGACGACGGCCGACGCCCTCTGAGTGGGACGGGATGGGCAGATATATGACCCTGATTTGCCTTCGGGAAAAGCGAAATATTTTTTATTCTCGGGCTTGACACGATTTCCGGAAAACCGAATTGATTTGCCCGTCGGGTTAGTTTGTCGCACGCGGAATTGAAGATTGCGCTTGCGTGCGGGGCGACGCAGTTTGCAGGGCATAGCGGGATGCGGGCTGAACTCATAAATTCAAGCCGCCGATGGACGGACACGCTATTCAAAGCAGAGAGTGCGCCAACGCAGCCGAGATGGAGAACATTATGCGCCGCTTTAATTTCATTTTGGCTTTTTTGCTTGCCGCCGCGCCCGCGTTTGCACACGACACCAAAGGTCTCAACGGTGGCCGCGTTAAGGATCTTGGGCCGTTCCACGCCGAACTAACCGCCAAAGGCAGCACGGTTGAACTCTACGTGACTGATACGAAGAACAACGCTGTAGCCGTGGACGGATATAAGGGGCTCGCTATCCTGGCGATTGGCGGCAAGAGTGAACGCATCGACCTCGCACCTGCTCGCGGGAATAAGCTGACCGGAACATCAACTGTAGCCATTCCGCCGAATGTAAAGGCGTCGTGCGGCTAAACGGGCCTGACGGTAAGACAAGCCAGGCTAAGTTCGACTGAACGGCACAGAGTAATCTTGCCATTTGTCACGGCCGTGCTGCCAGCATGGATTATGCAAAGCCAGTGAGGCTAACGACGCTGGATCCCGAGTAGATCATTGAGAATCACCTTCAAAAGTCCAGTTTGGATTGAATCGCATCTATTCCTGCCTTGGCGCACGCTTCGTCGGCATCGCCTCCGGGCGCTCCCGAGACGCCAATCGCGCCAACCAGCGATCCGCCCGCCTCGACGACGAGTCCGCCTCCAATAACAACCACGCCCGGAAGATTGCGAATTCCCGCCTGCATCATGCCGGGCTGACTGACGGTGAACAGATTACTGGTGCTGCTGCGGAAGGTTGCCGCAGTCCACGCCTTACCCGATGCAGTCGCGGGCGTATGAGCCCCAGCATAGCGGTCGCGCAGTATCACTTGTGTTACGCCGAAGCGGTCGACAACGGCTATCGCGACCTGGTAGCCGCGTTGCTGACAATTCGCGAGTGCGGATTGCGCTAGTTCGAGGGCGATTCCGGGCGCCAAGGATTTGTAGGTAACGAGCGAGTCCTGTGCCGGACACGGCGTCGAAATCAGCAGAGCGAAACTTGCCAGCAGATGTACAAGGCTTTTGCTGTCCATAACTGATCCTGTTCAGTCGGCCGGGGCCGCTGCTTGATGTTGCATTTGTTGCCCTGTTGAATTACCAAGTGCCTAGGGGAAGTACAGTCTCCCCTTGAGGCTTCGGTCCAAGAACTGTGCAGCACTCGACTCGTCGAGGCGACATGCACGTGGACGGAATGCCTCCATTTTCCCAAAACGAACGCAATCTGCAGCCTGCTTCTGGCCGGATATCAGCCGTCGTCGGTTCCGCGCGCGTTGAGCTTACCGTGGCGCGATTCAGAGAGGCCATCATTGCGGCCACGCTTTTCCTCATGGGAGTGAATGATATGTCAAACCACGCGATAGGTTTCGAAGGCACCCCGATCGGTGTTGCGCCCGAGGGCTGGACGGTCACCCTGACAGGATCAGGCGATCCAAAATGGACGGTCGAAAGCGACGACACGGCACCGTCAAAATCGAAGGTGCTCAAGCAATCCGGCCGGGCGACCTATCCGCTGCTGCTGAAGAACGACACCAGCATCAAGGACGGCTTTGTCGAGATAAAATTCAAGGCCATCGCGGGATCGCAGGATCGCGCCGCCGGCATTGTCTGGCGGGCGAAGGACGCGAACAACTACTACGTGATGCGGGCCAATGCGCTTGAGGACAATGTCGTTCTCTACAAGACCCTCAATGGCGTCCGAAGCCCGCTCGACATTGTCGGCCGCAAGGGAGGTTACGGAACGGATGTCAAGGTTCCGGCCAACACCTGGCATAGCTTGCGTATTGACTTCAGAGGCTCGCGCTTCGGCGTATCCTTCAACGGCAAACAATTGTTCGAAGTCGAGGATTCCACGTTCGCCGATGCCGGCAAGGTGGGGCTATGGACCAAGGCAGACAGCGTCACCCTGTTTGACGAGGTAACCTACGGCGAGGCGAGATAGCTTGAAGGAACAGGGCACACAGCGTCGTGATACCGGATCGAGCTGCGGCTCTTGCGTGTGCATCGCACTCTCCTTAGAAACGGCTTCGGGGAAATGCAGACTCCCCATCAGACGGTCCCCGTCCAAGATCTGCGCAACGCTCGATTTGTCGAGAGGATTGCGCATGGACGACCGAAAACTGCCAATTTCTCTAACTTCTCTTTGTGGACAGACCGACGCCGACCCGGCGCCGATCGATTCCGTCCGCGAGGGCTCGTCCGTCATTTATTTCTGCAGTGCGGAGGAAATCAGCGAAGGCTTCGCCATTGCGTTACGCGCGATGGGATTCGAAACCGAAATTCTCCTGTCAGATATTATTCCGCAATCTGACACCCCCTCAAACCCGAAGGAGAGATAGATGAGTCTCAAACTTTGGCTCGTGGCTTCGATCTTCGCAGCCTCCCTCACGAACGCGGCAACCGCCCAGGAAATCGACTGGAAGAAGGTCGATGACACGTTCGGAAGAAAGCCCGCGGTTTCGGGTGACGTGCACCGCTACGGCTTTCCCCGCACCGATCTGACCGTGACGCTTGACGGCGTCACCATCAAACCGGCTCTGGCGCTCGGCGGCTGGGTCGCGTTCAAGCCAATGCACGGGGAGGCCATGGTGATGGGCGACCTCGTGCTGCTGGAGACTGAAATCAATCCGGTCATGCTCAAGATGATTGAAGGCGGGCTTGAGATCACCGCCGTCCACAATCATCTGCTGCGCGCCAGCCCGGCCACGTTCTACATGCATGTCGGAGGCCACGGCGATCCCGCAAAGATGGCTACCGTCATTCGCGATGCTCTGGCGGCGAGCAAGACCCCGCTCGCGACGCCTTCCGCAGCGCCTCCACCAGCGGTCGAACTCGATACGGCACAGCTAGATCAGATCATCGGCGTCAAGGGACAGGCGAACGGCGGCGTCTATCAATTCGCCGTGCCGCGCCGCGATCCGGTGACGGAAAACGGCATGCAGCTGAGCCCGGTCGGGCCGATGGGCGTGGCGATAGCCATCGGCTTTCAGCCCACCGGCAGCGGCAAGGCAGCAATCACCGGAGATTTCGTCCTCTCCGGTGACGAGGTGAATCCGGTGATCAGGGCATTGCGATCGAACGGCATCGACGTAACCGCCGTTCACAGCCATATGCTGGACGAACAGCCGCGGCTGTTCTTCCTTCATTTCTGGGCCAATGACGACGCGTTGAAACTTGCCCGCGGACTTCGCGCTGCACTCGACAAGACCGCCAGTACGAAGAGCTAGCAGGATTGAGGCTTTCATCGTGAGGTCGACATGCCGTTGAAAACCATCGGAACCATCGCCATACCAGAAGCCGCGGGCAGCGAGTTTGACCACGCCGCCTTCGATGCCAAGAGCCGGCGTGTCTTCATCGCACACACCGCGCGCAATTGCGTTGAGGTGATCGACCACGACGCCGGCAGGCATATCGCGACGCTGCCGGGATTTCCGGGCGTGGCCGGCGCTGTCGCTGACGACGGACAGATTTTGGCAACCAACCGCGGCAGCGCCAGCGTCGCCTTGCTCGATGCTGTCACGCTGGAAACCCGCGCCACCTTCAGGTCCGGCGCGCGACCGAACGGCGCTGTGATCGTGGCCCGGTCCAGCCTCGGGATCGCCGCCTGCATCGGCGACGACAAGGAAGCGCCGACGCTGCACATTTACGGATTGAGTGACCACAAACAGATGTCAATCGAGCTGCCGGGACGGCCGCGCTGGTGCGTCACCGATGCCGCCGCCGAACGGCTGTTCCTCTGCATCCGCGAGCCCTCAATGGTACTGGTGGCCCGCCTGCCCGACCTTGGCACGGTGACGCATTGGAAGATCCCGTCATCGGGTGCCCATGGTCTCGACATCGATCATTCCAGGGAACGACTTTACGTTGCCTGCGATGACTCAACTCTGGTTGAGATGAACAGCACCTCGGGCGAGGTCATCAAAGTCTGGCCGATCGGAGGTCCGCCCGATGTCACGTTTTTCAACCCGGCGACCGGTCTGGTTCACGTCGCCATCGGAGATCCCGGGCTTGTCGATTCCATTGATCCGCGCAGCGGCCATGCCATGCGGACAGTCACCGGCGCGGGCGCACATACGACGGCGCTGGTGGCGCCGGACCGGCTTTACGTCATTTCACCCGCGCATGGCGGAGTTCTCGTCCTCTCGGACGCCTGATAGGAGGCTCAGCATGAAATGGATCACCCGCGAAAACGTCAAAGTCGATCGCGTCGCATGCCCGTGGCTCATCAAGAAATTCGTCGATAAGGACGCCGAGTTCGTTTTTGTGCCGGGGGAGACGGTGATGGTTGAGGCTAAGCGCCTGGACGCCATTCCCTACGATGTCAAAGACGTCGAGCTTGGTCATCACGGCAAGGAATGCTCGTTCGAAGCAATCCTGAAGAAGTACAAACTGACCAGTGATCCAGCGCTGGTACTGCTGGGGCGGATCGTCAACGGAGCTGACACCGATAACACGCTGTATCATCAACCCGAGGGTCCCGGCCTCGAAGCCGTCGCCGAAGGCTTCCGGCATCTTGGGTTCAAGGACGATCACGAACACAATGCAGCAGAGTGGATCGTCTACGACGCGCTCTATGCGTATTGCCGCGAGATGGTAAAGCGCGGCAAGCCGCACGGCGACTTCATGCGTTGATGCTCGCTTGCCATCGCTTGAAGATTAGAGATGGGCATGGTACAGAAATCACTCGGGCCGTGACAACCGCCCGATGAGCTCCCGCAGCCAAGCGTTGTTTCGCTCCATTATGGAGGTGAAACCATGTCTTGCGGCAGCACTACCTGCAATTCAACCAATCCTCTCGACGCAGTCTCCCCCTCCTTTCCGGGCCTTGGATGGTCTTGGAGAATCCCGCTCGCGTGGCTGGATGAAATAGCACTGAGGTGGGAACGACGTCGCCAGTACGGGCAACTTCTCGAACTTGATGACCGGCTGCTCGCCGATATGGGCCTATCGAGGACGATCATTAAAGAAGTGCGCACGTCCCCCTTGTACGTCATCACGTGGCCCGACAGTTGTTAACGTTTCGATGCCTGCGATGGGGCAGATTGTAATTTAGCGAAGCGTGGGCGAAGGTGGTTAGTAGCCGTCGCCCGCGCAACACGTCTGATGCGGTTAGCCACCGCAAGCTTTGAACCATCGTCGGATCGCTGCCATTGCCAATCCGAAGCCAAATCCAATAGAGTATTGCCTGGGGACGTCGCAGCCTCCCCGTGAAGTGGGTGACCCCATGCAAGCGCTGCTCGCTTTCCTATGGAGCGAGCAACATGGATGGAAACCTTTTACTTCTCTTTATTCTTGCAACATTTCTTGGCGGCTTCGTCAGCGGGTTTTCCGGGTTTGCGATGGGCCTGGTCGTGTCCGGCATATGGCTGCACATTATCACGCCGATTCAGACCGCCGCGCTGATTGCCGGCTACGGGCTGCTCACGCAAGGTTACGGCATCGCGAAGCTGCGCCATGAGTTGAGCTGGCAAGACATTTGGCCGCTGACGCTCGGTACGGCAATCGGCATTCCAATCGGCGTGATGCTGCTGACACATTTCAACCCGACTTATTTGCGTTTTGGCGTCGGAGTGCTGCTCGTCCTCCACGCGACATACAGCCTTGCGCGCCCACCCATAAAGCCAGTGAAGATCGGGACGCCGGCCGACATTGCCATCGGCATTTCCAACGGATTGCTCGGAGGTCTCACCGGTCTCGGCGGCATCATCTCCACCATCTCCTGCCAGTGGCGCGGCTGGTCCAAGGACAAGCAACGATCCGTGTTTCAACCGGTGCTGTTTGCGGCATTTGTGATCATCTCGATCGCGCAACTCGTCGCAGGGTCGTACACGGTTGAAACCGTCAAATTGTACGGCATCGGGCTTCCTTTCATGGTTGCCGGCATATGGATCGGCTTCAAACTCTACGGGACCATCAACGACGAAACGTTTCGCAAGGCAGTGTTGATACTGGTTCTCCTGGCGGGCGCGTCACTGATCGCTTCGACGTCGGGGCTTATGCCTGTCTCCCAAAGTCGAAACTGAAGGAGATTTTCCATTGTGATCACAACGATACTTCACCTCCGCCCGGAAACGACAAAGCGATCGATCCGAAGTCGGTCCTGGCTGAGCCCGCCGCCGGTCTGATCGCGATAATCGACGGTTCGCGAATGTCGTTTATGCCGACAGCCGTCGCTCCAACGGCCCGCAGTTGGTGCGCTCGATTTTGCCTGACGGGCTGAAACGAAAATGCGCCCGCACCAGACTGGCTTTGTTGTTCCGATAATCAACCCAAATGCCGTCTTCCGTCACCGTGAGATCGTCGAGGGTAAAGGCAGTCGGGAGCTGGTTTTGCAGTTTGCCGGTCCAGTAAGCCGACAAGGACTCTCGTCCGGTCAGGCCCACACCCTCGCAATCGCATTCGAGCGTGGCGCGCTCGTCGTAGAGATCGAGCAAAGCGCTCAGGTCGCCTGATCGACATGCGTCGAGCCAGTCAATAACAACGGCCAGCGGATCGAAGTCATCAGGAGCAAGCGACATAACGGTCCCGTCATAAACAGTCTGCCGCCCCCGGCGCTGAATAGGCGGTTCATGATGAATGCACCTTGAACGGCCCAAGCCTCGCACCCCGTAGAAATACGGTGTGCCCCCTCTCCTCTTCCTAATGCGAAGTCTTCACCGCGCCGCGAACGAAGCCGTGTTTGTGCGTGCGCGCAGGAGAAGCGATGACTGGCCAATGCCGCTCTGGCCAAAAGCAGACTGCGCCCAACGCAAGGCTTGTTCCCCAGGGAACAGCGCGGGGCGGCAGACGGGGGCATTGTCCTGCTCACCGATGAAACGGAGCGATGATCGCCCCGGTCGGACACGAAGGAGCAAACCGATGACCAGCAATACCGGACTTCTGAACGACACCGAGCTTGCGACCGCTTCAGGTGGCGTCACTTCCTTGATTGGCACCAGCACCATTGCGCATCCGCACATTCCCCGGAATCACGACCTGCTGACGCCGCAGCAGATCGCGAAGCTGCTTTCGTTCAACGGCGGCTTCAGCCCGCCGATCCCCCGCAGCTGATTTCAGCAAGCCGAGAGCTGAATTGCCTGATCTCGCCTCCCGTGGCCAAGGAGGCGAGGTCTTTCCTGGCCCGCAGATGGCGCGGGAGCCCCACATCGAGAAGTTGGCTGCCGCGACTGGCCGCTTCAGAACCTCACCTCGCGGCCGCTTGCTTCGTGTCGCGCGTCAGGAATGGCTTGAGCGGACGCTTGATCGCGCCCGCGCAGGCACGGGTGACGGTCTTGCCGCCGCCGCTCCAGGTCTGCGTACCCTTCAGCCTGGCGCTGCGCCGCACGAAGCTGCCGCCGTATTTCGCCTGGTACTCACGGCTGCCGCTTTTCCAGGTGCCCTGAAGGTCGATTTTCTGGCCGTCGATTTTTCCGGTGCCCTGCTCGGCGGTTGCCTCGACGGCGGCGTTGCGCAGCCGCACCACATGCGTGTAGCGCGCGGCGCCGCCGCTGATCGCGACCTCGATGGCCTCGCGCATCTTGTCGCTGGTAAACGGCAGCTTGTCGCATACCATGGTGCCGCGATAGGTGGCGTCGAGCACTTCCGCCGCGACGGGTGTGCCCATCGCCGCCATCATCGCCGCCGCCAGCACCGCATGTTCCAGCCGCACCATTGCCGCCCCTTGTGAAATCCCCTTGGCCACCGAGCGGTCTTCCGCCGCTTCGTTCAATCCGCATCGTACTGCCCAACCGGGGACGTCGATAGGGGTTGAGTCCCGCTTCGCTGCTGCAACATGGCCGCGCAAACCGAGACCCGGGATGGGCGAAAAAAGCCAGGAGCGGAAGCGCCGAAAGGCAAAGGGGGTGCGTACCTCTCAACCCTCCGGCAGTCAGCCTTGGCCTGGTCTGGTGTCGGTCGCGATGAGGTTATGCTGCGACCGTTGGTCCCGCGAAATCAAGTTTGACCGCTGGGCCGCCATGGAACAAACTGTCCTTTCTTGATCACTTTTTAAATGGGAGGCGGACATGAAGAAACTCGTTGCGGCGGCAGCCATTTCGTTCTTTGCCCTTGGATCGTCATTGGCGTTGGCTCAGACCACGCCAATGATGATCGGAAAAGACACCAGCAAGACAGGCGCCACTCCACCCAACTCGGGCGGCAGTGCGCCCATCGCGGTTGATCCAAAAGCCAAGAAACCGGCTCCTCTGCCAGGCGCCGACACCAGCAAAGCAGGCGCCACTCCGCCCAACGCAGGCGCCAGTGCGCCCGTCGCGGCGGCCGCGCCCGCGCCCAAAGGAAAGAAGTAAGAAGAGAGCAGTTTTTGTGCGTCTGAAGGCCCCGTCCCCACGGGGCCTTCTTCGTTTGCTGTGAGGTGCTCGCTGCCGCGCCAGTCCAGCTTTCCGGCGGCGCAAAATGGACATCGGTCAGCTCGGCGTGACTGGCGAGTTGAACAGCAGAAAATATTTTTCCGGCCTCTCCGGCCCTATGACACGACGCGCGCCAGCCCCTTCCAGTCGAAGGTAATGCCATGGCCAGGTCGCGTCGGCGCCAATGCCATGCCCTGTTCGAGGACGAGCGGCTGCTCGATGTAGCGGTCGAGCCCGAAACCGTGCGCCTCTAGATAGGAGCGGTTTGAGCAGGCCGCGAGCAGGTGGACGGTAATGTCGTGTGCGCCGTGGCTGGTGACCGGAAGATTGAACGCTTCCGCGAGCCGCGCGATCTTCATAAAGACTGTGACGCCGCCGCAATTGGTGACATCGGGCTCGGGATACGACACCGCACCGGCCGCGATATAGTTCTTGAACTCCCACAGCGAGCGCAGGTTTTCGCCCGCCGCGATCGGCACGCCGCCGGCGGACATGATGCGGGCGTGACCGGCAACATCATCGGGAATGATCGGCTCCTCAAGCCAGGTCAGGTCGCAGGGTTGCAGGGCGCGCGCGGCGCGGATCGCCTCCTCGACCGTCCATTTCATGTTGGCATCCGCCATCAGCGGAAAGCCGTCTCCAAGATGCTTGCGCATCGCCTGCACGCGCGTGACATCGGAGGCGAGATCGGGCCGGCCGACCTTCATCTTGATGGCGCGAAAGCCCTTGGCGAGATTGTCGTCCGTTTGCCGCAGCAGTGCCTCCACGGAAAGATCGAGGTCGATGCCGCCGGCGTAACAGGGCACCCGCGCGTCGAAGCCGCCGAGCAGACGAAACAGCGGTACCTTGGCGCGGCGCGCCTTGAGGTCCCACAGCGCGATATCAAGCGCCGACAGCGCGAGCACGGGCGGCCCGCCGCGGCCGCCATAGTGCAACGCCCACCAGACATGATGCCAGATCGCCTCCGTGTCGTCCGCCTCGCGGCCCTCGATCAGTCCGGGAATTTCCCGCCGGAGCGTATCGGCAATCGCGCCGCCATTGCGGCCGACCGTGTAGGTATAGCCGACACCTTCGGCCCCCTCGGAATCGCGGACGCGGCAAGTTATCAGTTCGAAGGCGTCGATTTGGCCGTGCGTGCTGTCGGAGAGGCTAACGGTCAGCGGGATCCGATAGAGCCCGGTGTCGATCGTCCTGATAAGCGCCATGGTCCGCCCTTTTTTGGCCATCCTAGGCTGAGCCCATGAGCAGAGCAATTGCTTCGGCATTTCATGATAACCACCGGGCTCATTCAGCTTCCTTCATCCAGCGCACAATCCCGGGCCAATACTCTTCAAGCGTGCGCCTCCCCATGAACAGACTTAGATGGCCGCACGGGGCGACCGCGTGGCGCAGAAATTCCGCCGGCGTTCCAACGAGCCGTTGCACTGCAAGCAATTGTTCCGGGGCGACCACGTCGTCGGCGCTCCCGGCCAGAAGATACATCGGAAGCAGCAGCCGCGAGAGGTCGATCTCTTGTCCCAGGGCGACGAAGTTTCCACTGGCGAGCGCGTTGCATTTGTACAGTTTGTCGACAACTTCGAGATAGTATTTTCCGGGAACGTCGATCGTCCAGGAATTCCAGTTCTTGAAGATGGCTTCGAGTCGCGTGAATTCCGGCGAGCCGATCGGCTGCACAGTCTGCAGAGAGTTTCTGATATCGTTCGGGTCAGTCTCGCTCCCCCAGAACGGCGCGACGTTGCGGCCGATGACGAGACCATCGCCTGACTTGACCAGGCTCTCAAACACGAACCGCGGGGTCGCCTCGGCGATAACAGACAAACCGGATTGCTGCGCGGCAATATCAATCGGCGCGCCGGCCATCACAAGCTTGCGTACCTTGGCCGGGAATCGTCCCGCATAGACCAGGGATAACCACCCGCCCTGGCAAAGCCCCACGAGATCGACCAGGCCGCCGAGATGATCGACAAGGACATTGAGATCGGCAAGATATTCGTCGATTCCGAGAAATCGCATGTCAACGCTGGCAGAGCGCCAATCGGCCATGAACAGCCGTTCGATTCCAGCGCCACGGAGGGCAGCAACGAGACTGTGGCCGGCTGCAAGGTCGGCGATAGCGGCTCCATGCAGCGCGAGCGGTGGGCACAGCAGGGCGGGAACGCCGCTTCCGCCCACAGTAAAGTCACGAAGCCGGACGGCATGCAGCTCCAGCGCGATCGTGCTTGGCGTGGCTCCTTCCGGCTCCTGCGCAGGACCGGCGCCACCAGCATCGGCGGACAATCCAAGAAGCTGCGCCGCGACGGACGAGGCGGTTTCAGCGGCCGATGCAGCGACGATCGCGGGCCAGAAGAACGCCGCATAAGGGAATTGATCGCCTGGATACCGATCCATTTGATAGATGTCCGGTGCGCCCCCACGCGATAACC
Organism: Bradyrhizobium sp. AUGA SZCCT0431; assembly: GCF_018131065.1. NCBI lineage: Bacteria > Pseudomonadati > Pseudomonadota > Alphaproteobacteria > Hyphomicrobiales > Nitrobacteraceae > Bradyrhizobium > Bradyrhizobium sp. AUGA SZCCT0431. Next base: position 11,308 of record NZ_JAFCLR010000011.1, read on the forward strand.
TAGCACTTTTCGCCGGGCATCGAGCCGGGAAATGCCGTAACCGGGCTCGGCTATTGAGCCATGACTTCTCCTGGCGCAGTGCGGGACAGCGGGACATTCACCGAAAAGGCTGACGAAGCAACCGCCACCTGCGAGCGGCTACACGGCCGATCGCGCAACGGTCCAACAAAGCAAAACCGGACAGCCGGTCAGATTTGAATTTGAGCGGACAATATCCGTCAGGCAATCGACCGCTTTGCGGTGCGTCAACGTTAACCATGCGGGAGCGTGATTTCGCACGGGATGCACGCTTAATGAGCGCTTAACGCTTTTGCGCAACAGATAATTCCTCAGCAGTAAAATCAAGAAGTTGCGGCAAGAGTGCAATGGGAATTCCGCCCTCGAGGAGGGGAATTGCATGGGACTGCTTTTCATTGGCGTACTGGCTGGGCTCCTTATCGGCTATGGGCTTGGCCCGTCGCAGGCAAGCCTAAAGGAGTGCGCGCCACAAGGCTGCCTCGACGGAGCCCCGACCGGTCCGCCGATGGCGCAGAAGTCAACGGCGCTCAGGCCTGCAACAGCTGGAGCGAAGTCCGCTGCGGTCAAGTCCAGGAAACCATCATCGGCCGGGTCCCGCGGACGCGCCCACGTCGTCAAAACCGCGCACGCGCCGTCGAGGACCCCCGCCCCGCCAACCAATCGATCCGCCGAAAGCCCGGATCCCGTCCTGAACAAGGCAAAGATCTCAGTCGCAGCAAAGATGGAGGATCCGGCGTCCGCCGAGTTCGGCGACATGAAGCGGGCCATCAGACTGAATATGTGGGGGCGTCCGGTGGACACCATCTGCGGTCACGTCAGAGGGAAGAATGCGTACGGTTCAGATACCGGAGATAGGCCGTTTCTATATCTCGTGAAGGAGGATGATGCATACGTCGTCGCTGGCAAGGCAGATTCAGCGGCGGCGATCGCGTATCGTAACATCTGCAACTAAGGCATGATCCGGGATTGCGGATACCGGTTCTATCATGCTCAATCAGAAGCCAGAATGCGCGCGGTGCGATGAAATCGCATCGTGCCCGGCAGTGAAATTGTGTGGAAAGAATTTCCTCCTGCAACTGCAGCGTCATGGATATCCCTGAGACCCTTGAGCACCGATTGCTGAATCGGGCATCTCTCATGGACATGGCGCCAGGCGATTATGATCGGTGGAAATTTGGAATTAGTGGGGTGGCCCAACAGCTTTTTGAATTCGGGGTTATTATGGACCAAGTCGTCAACCACGCAGAACGGCTCAATGGATCGCCGCAAATGCCGGCCCTGGTGATCATCGAGCCTCTCACTTTAACGCGTACCTGCATTCTAAGCATTCTCCGGCGGGAATTGCCCGGGTTCGAAATCGTCGAGATGGCGACCACGGACGGTCTGAATCTCGTGTCGGGACGAGATGTTTGCCTGGTGGCGCTGAGTACCGGGGACAAGTCCATCGCCGATCCATCTGTCGAGGACGATCTTGCTCTCCTCGTGGACTACTGCCCCAATGCCTCCATCGCGCTCTTGTCGAACCGTGATGACGAGGCCACGGCATTGGCCGCAATGCACAGGGGAGTACGAGGCTTCTTCCCGACCTCGATCCCGGTCGAGGTCGCGGTTGCCGGCCTGCGTCTTGTTCTCGCCGGCGGGGTCTACAGACCACTTCCGATCATCGCGCAAAATGGCACGACAGCGCCGGAATTGCTCTCTGCCGCCGAGTTGCCGTCGGGATACTTGGCCGCTGACGCTGCGAAAGACGCGCCAGAAAAACACCTGATCGATTTCACGCCTCGCGAGCAGCACGTGCTTGCGGAACTGGAGCTCGGTCTTCCCAACAAGTTGATTGCGGCTAAACTGAATCTTTCGGAAAACACCGTTAAAATGCATATTCATCATATCATGCGGAAGTGTGCCGCTCGCAACCGCACTGAGGCGGTGCTCCGCTGGAGCGGCCGGCTGTCGGGTCATGAACGCGATACCAGCACAGGCGCATCTTGAGGCAACTCGTAGCTCAATCCTCCTTGAACGCGCCGTTGAAGCTGTCGAGCAGGGGCCTCAGGGCGTAGAGTGCCACGGTGCTGCGCCCGGTTGTGATAAACACCTGTGCCGGCATTCCGGGGATGATCCGGATGTCGTGCTCGGCGATCCGCGCATCCTGCACGCGAATTTTGGTTGCGTAGTAGGGCTGCTCGGTACGCTTGTCGACGAGGCGGTCGGCGGATACGTGCGTCACTGTCCCACTGAGACGCGGTGCGCGGCGCTGATTGTAGGGCAGCAATTGCACGTCGGCATTCAGTCCTGGATGAACTACATCGATGTCCTCGGGCTTGATGCGCGCGGTCACGATGAGGCGATCCTGCCGGGGCACCATATCCATAAGCGGGGCACCGGCCCCGATCACGCCGCCGGGGGTATGAATCCGCAGGTCGGTTACCACACCGTCCTCGGGAGCCTTGACCTCGGTTCGCGACAGCTGGTCCTCGGCCGCCCGCAATCGCTCGCGTAGCTGAAATATCTGGTTTTGTGCCTCGCGCAGCGACTGCGCGATTTCGTTTTGCCGGTCGTTCTCGAGCTTGAGCAGCGTCGCCTGCGATTCGCTAATGACCTGCTCGGCGCGCGAAATATGCGCGGCGATCTCGCCCCGCCGCCCCTGTATTTCAGCCACTTCCCGTTCGAGGTTCAGAAGGCGGGGCCGCCGTTCGAGCCCCTTGCTGACGAGGGTGGCCACCATGTCCAGTTCCTCGCGGGCGATTGCGGCCCGCTGCGCGACGGCGGTTTCCTGCGCCTTGAGGCCCAGGATTTCCTTGTCGACCTGGAGGCTTTTCTCCCGGACGACGGCGAGCTGAGACCGGAAGACCTGCCGGCGCGTTTCAAAGATGTTTCGCTGCGCGGTGAGGACATCTGCGGCCGATGAATTCTCTTTCCCCGCAGTCGCCATCCTGGCCGGAAACGACACATGCTCGTGCCCTTGCATCTCGGCCTGGAGCCTTGCTTCACGTGCCGTTGCGTCCCACAATTGGCCCTGAAGGCTCTGCACCTCGGCGCGGGCCCTGGTGTCGTCCAGCCAGATCAGCACCTGCCCGGCACGCACTGCGTCGCCGTCGGCAACCAGAATTTCCCTGACGATGCCGCCCTCAAGGTGTTGAATCGTCTTCCGGCTCGATTCCGTTTCCACGACGCCGGAAGCGATCGCGGCACTCTCGAGTGGCGCAAAGCCCGACCAGATTCCCAGGCCCAGCACAAAGCAGACGACCAGCAGATTGCCTGCCCAGGTGAAGCCGCGGAGTGCGGCGCGAGGTGAGGCTGGCGTCGGGGCCGTCCACCATGCAAACTCCAGAGGCTCGATATCGTCGATCGCGGTAATCACGACCTTGGTTCGCCGCTCCGGGACGAGGGAAGACGAATGCGGCGGCTTGTCTGGAGCGTCGGTCACGGGACAACTCGCTGCAGTGATACGTTGGCGGCTGCGGGCGTACTCTCGGGCAACGTGACCTGTGATGTGACTTGGGATCGGCTCAAATACCTCTCGAAAATCTCCTCGCTCTCGCCACATGCCGTGACGGCGCCGCCCTGCATGATGGCAATTCTGTTCGTGGCCGCGAGAATACCCATTCGATGGGTGATGATGATCACCGTGATGTTGGCCTTCTTCAGCTGCTCGATGGCATCGAACAGCACGCGCTCGCCCACGTAATCGAGGCTGGCGTTCGGCTCGTCGAGCACGACAAGGCGCGGGTCATCGAAGAAAGCCCGCGCAAGGCCGAGACGCTGGCGATACCCGCGCGAAAAAGCACAGCCGCCGCCGGGAATGACGGTGTCATACCCCTGTGGCAGCCCCACTATGGTGTCATGGATTCCGGCGAGCTTCGCGGCTGCGATGACCTTCTGCGGATCGCTATCATCCAGCCCTGCGATGACATCCGTTATTGTCTCCCCAAACAGGTTGATGTCCTGCGGCAGATATCCGAGGTGACGATCGCCCCCTGCCTCACGCAAGACCGAAACGTCGACGTTGTCGAGCAGGACGCGCCCCTGAGTTGGCGTCGCGATTCCGGCAATGATCTGGCCGAGCATTGATTTGCCGGAGCCGGACGGACCGATAATGCCAAGGCATTCACCAGGCGCGAGGCTGAACGAGACTTCTCTCAAAAGGAACCCGCCGGAGCCTGGCAGTACCACGCCGACATTTTCGACGACGAGACGGCCCCGGTTCGACGCAATGCCCGCGCTCTCCGGGACAGCGGGGACGACGACAAGGACGTCCGTGAGCCGCCGATAGGCGCTCAAGGCCGACGCGAAAGCTTTCCAGCCAGCAATGGCACCCTCGACGGGTGCGAGCGCGCGGCTGAACAGCAGTGTCGAGGCAAAGATAATGGCGGGGCTTCTGTTGTAGTCGAGTACCAGCCACGCGGCAGCTCCCATGATCAGGACCTGCGCCAATGCGCGTGCCGGCTTTGCGACAAGCATGATGATCTCGTATCGCCGCTGCGCCTCGTCGTGCTCGCTTCGCGCGTCCTGCGCGGCCTGGCAGATCAGGCGCGCGGCGCGGTCGCGCATCCCCATGGCCTGGATCAATTGAACATTATCGACAGCCGTCGCGAACCGGCTATGGCTTCTGGCCCAGGCAGTTCCGGACCTGGCCTGCGCATCCTCGGTGAGGACATCGCCGACAAGAGCGAGGCCGAACAGGAAGAGCACGCTGCAGGCTCCTATCACTCCCAGCAAAGGATGTACGAGAAAAAGCACACTTAGAAACAAAGGTACCCAGAGCGCGTCGAACAGTATCGGGCATGCATTGGATTCGACGAACTGACGCAGAACAGTGAGATCCCGATACGCCTGCGATGCCTGCGCCGGGTTGCCGCGGTTGGCGCATTCGAGGCTGGCCGAGAGCACGGAGGGACGAAGGCGATCTTCGAGCCAAGCCCCGAGCCGCCCCAACACGGCGCGGCGCAGCGCGTCAAGTACGCCACCAACCACAACGGTGAGCGCGACGATCAGGGTGAGCATCAGAAGCGTGTGGCCGCTCCGGCTCGACAAGACCCGGTCATAGATCTGAAGCAGGTAGATGGACGGAGCGAAGAGCAGCAGATTGTAGCTGCAACTGTATGCGAACACGATGCCAAGCGTGCCGGCGCAGGCCCAGAGCGCCGCCTGCAGCCTTGTCTGTGGCTGTGCTGCGAGGTGTAATCGGAGGGGCGGCATCAGCATTGTCGTCACCGCCAGAGCCCTGAGGATTCGACCTTCTCGTTCCACCGTCAGTCCAGCGTGGCGCCGGTTTGATCGGCGGCGAGTCGTGGACCGGCGGCCGATGCCGCCGGTCTTGCCAATCGGACAAGCTGCCGATCAGAAGGAAGTATCGAAATCGAAGTGGACGTCTCCACCCAGCGCGATGTTGCCGTTTCCACCGTCGCCGCCGATACCAGCCACCACTTCCTGATGCATGTCCGCCTTCAGCGAGTTTGACTGCTGCGCCGTCGTGTCGGCGTATACCTTGGAGGTATTATGGCCGCTGTCGGAGTCCTGGTTTCCGTTCGACGTGGCCTTTCCTCCCGCGGCCTTCGCAAACCACGAAGCCTTTCCGTTTGCGCCCCCGGCATCCCATTCCGCCTTTTGATTGACGTGATCGCCGGTTTTCACGTCCACGCTGGCGCCGCTCGCCTTGTTGTATGGATCGAAGCTGATGCTCGGTTGGTTGACGATTTTTCCCGAGAAGCTGCCGTCGCCGCCATTTCCGGCGTTGTTGCCCCCGGTGTTGATCGATTTGAATTCGATGGAGTCGGAAACGTTGATCAGTCCTTTTGTCTTGGCCATCATATCAGCCTCCGTCCTGTGTTTAGTTTCACGCACCATCCGTCCGGATCAAGATAGCGGATGTGTCAACAACTCTGGCCCCCACTTGCGTGAGCCGGATAGATGGCAAATGGAGTGCCATCCTGTTCGGTAGGCGTTACACACGAAAGGATTACATGCCTTGGCGCCTCTCGATGGCGACGCATCATGGTGAAGCTGCGAGCGCTCCTGGTCGATCAGCGGGACGCGAGCGGCTTCGGCCTCACCATCGGAGCCGGCAACGAATTCTCGCCCTATCCTATCAAATGAAGTTCAGACAGAAGATGCGTGGCGACATCGCCACCCAGCGCAAGATTGCCGTGGCCGCCGTACCCGCCGATTCCCGCGATCTGGACCGCGCTCTGGTCGAACATCACATTGTTGATCTGGTCCGCTTCGGCCGTCGAATTGGGGCCAGCGATCGCAATGTTGATCGGCGCATAAATCGCGATGCTGACATCAATCATGCTGCCCGTGAACTGGCCGCTGCCACCGTTGCCGGCAGCGTTGTCCCCGGTTGCGATGGCGTTGGAGCCACCTCCGAAGCCGGAGAAGACGTTTCCGCCCGCTGCGGCATTGCCGTTGCCCCCATTTCCTCCGAGGCCGGCCATCTGAAAGGAGAACTGATCCAGTTGCACGTTGTTTGCCTGGAAGGCATGCGCGTTGGAATTATACCCAGCCACCGCAATGTTGACCGGGTTATATATCGCGAAGGATGCGTGGACGAGGCCTCCATAAAAGTAACCGTCGCCGCCATTGCCCGCATGGTCGCCGCCAGTATGTATGAGCGAGTCAGTCCCGCCGTAGCCCGATCCGGAAGTGTGTCCGAGCATCGATACGTTGCCGCCGCCTGCTGCATTTCCGTTACCGCCATTGCCGCCGACACCGGCGATCTGGACCGCGGATTGATCGATCTCAACCGTATTGGACTGCGTAGCCTCGGCCGTGCCTCCAGCGCCGGCGACGGCAATATTTACTGGATGGTAGATAACGACAGGAGCGTTCACCAGGCTCCCGAAGAAGTAGCCGTCGCCACCATTGCCGGCGCCATTGCCGCCGGTCGCGATCAGGTCGGCGCCAGAAGAAGAACTGCCCACGTTTCCGCCCGATGCGGCGTTGCCATTGCCGCCGTTTCCCCCGACGCCGGCGATCTGAACGGCTGATTGATCGATACTCACATTGTTGGTTTGTTCAGCGTGGGCGCTGGAGCCATATCCAACCGCCACCGCGATGTTGATCGGCTGATAAATGAGCAAGGAGGCGTGGATGACGCCTCCATAAGAATATCCATCTCCGCCGTTGCCGGCCTGATTGGCCCCGCTCTGGATCATGATGGAATCAAGCCAGCTATAACCTGAGCCGGAACCGGAATGGAGGGCGGATACATCTCCGCCAGCCGTCGCGTTGTGGCTTCCACCATTACCGCCGGTGCCCGCCACCTGGCCGGCGTGTTGATTGGAGTGCACCGCATTGGACTGTTGGGTATCGGCCTTGCTCTGAATATCCCCGTGTCCGGCGTCAAGCCGATCAAAACTCGCGACAGGCGGGTGCATCTCCGCGCCGACGAAGGAGCCATAGCCGCCGTCGCCAGCGCCATTGTAACAGGTGCCGATCGCGGAATTCAGTGACGGATCCAGCCATGCCACGTCGCGAACGCCTTGGCCATCGTACCCGTCATGGTGAGGGGGCTGCTGATGATGCAGCCGGATTCCGTCGGACATCTGCCAAAAATTCATGGTCGCCTCCCTCGTCGCAATCGCACTGCACAACTCGACGGGACTCTCCCGACCTCGACAAGGAATGTCACCCTGCGCCAGTCAAAAGCCGAGTCGTCAATTCGGATTGCAGCGCTTCGGGTGATAGACGTCATAACGGCTATACCCTTTCGGGCGGAGGGTCCGCTCCAATAGCGGCGCGCGTCATTGCTGATCGAAGCGCCATATCCAGGAATGGGCTGGGTGCACGCGGGAACGCCGGTTGTTCAGGCATTGCTTGCGATACACGCAACCGGCTCTGTACCCGAATGTCAGCGCGGGACCGAGGCTAAATTCCAGCCCCCGGATAGTTACCGCCCATAGCCAACGTCTGCTCTTGGCGCACATTCGTTGCAAGCTTCAAGAACGCATCAGCAATCGTACGCTTCAGCCCGCAATTGCGATGCAGCAGGCCATCCATTAGACGCCAGATGCAAAAAAGCTTACGGTCTTGATCGGCGATTGGCGCAGCCCTTCGCTGGAAAACAACATGCGGGAGGGACCGATGGCTTCGATGATTATCCATCACAGAGTCCGCGACTACGCAGCATGGCGTCCGGGCTACGACGCCCACGAATCGAGCCGGACCGCGGCTGGAGTCACTAACTGCCGCGTCTACCGCAACACGGAAGACGCCAACGACCTTGTAATCGTTGCCAACGTGTCGGACCTGGCCAAGGCGCGCGCCTGGACGGCGAGTGATGATTTGAAGACTGCGATGCAAAAGGCCGGTGTGGAGGGCGCGCCGACAATTCATCTGATCGGCTGATACTCTCGGTAAGGCGACATCGGCGGGCGGTTAACCCTGTCGGCAAAGACCCTGTGCGCGGGTCAGGTTTTCACGCGGGCCGCCGCCAAGTTGCCCCATTAAATCGGAGAATTTGCACCGGCACTATAATGGCCGGAGAAGCATCATGATGAGAATGGTGTTGTTGGGCCTCCTCATCCCATTGGGCATAGGAGCACTAGCGGCGATGGAACTCAGAACTCCGCCGCGTACTGCAGCAGCGGTCGTTCAGCCTCTTGCCGAAACAACCGTCGACATTTCCGATTCACATGGTGCGTTGGCGAAGGCTGATAAGCTTGAAGTTAACTATGCGAAAACCGAGACGCCAGCGCAGCCTGCTCTGGTCAACGAACGCGCTCCTCCTTCGCCTCCTTCGGAAGCCACCGCCATACGGCCTTCGGAGGCCCCGAGGATTAACCGCCACCGGCACGATCCCAAAGCAAAGAAGGTCACTACCACTGCCCTTCCCAAGCCGAAGGCGAAGGCCACCGATATCAGGCGAACTACCGATATCAGGCGGACTACCAGTTCCGAGCGTTCAAAAGCCGCCGCCAGCGAGCCCCTGCACTGTCGGCTAAGCGCGTTTGGTGGCTTGCGTAAGGCCTTGAATACAGCCGGCTGCGAAATCTAGTTCAGCGAGCCGGCAATCCCCGCGGCGCCGGCGATCAGTTCGAAGGAGCGCAGCCGCTTGGCGTGATCGTAGACATCGGACACGATCATGAGTTCGTCGGCACCGGTTTCCGTAACGAGCGCATCGATGCCGGCGCGAACCGCATCGGGCGAGCCGATGATGGAGCGTGCGAGCATGCCCATCGCCTGCTGCTTTTCCGCCGGCGACCAATAGCTCTCGATATCGTCGATCGGAGGCTGGCTGAGGCCGCGCGCGCCGCGGAAGATGTTGGTAAAGGCCATCTGCTGCGTCGTCGCCAGCCGGCGCGCTTCGTCATCGCTGCCGGCGGCGATGATGTTGACGCCGACCATCGCGTAGGGACGGTCGAGCTGCTCGGACGGTTTGAAGCGGCTGCGGTAGATCTGCAGCGCCGGTATCAGGAGCTCGGGCGCAAAGTGCGAGGCGAAGGCATAGGGAAGCCCGAGTTCGCCCGCCAGCATCGCGCCAAAATTGCTGGATCCCAGAATCCATAGCGGCACTTCCGTCCCTGCCGCCGGCACCGCCCGGATGCGCTGATTGGGACCGGCCGGCGCCAGGAAGGCCTGCACCTCCAGAACGTCCTGCGGGAAGTTTTCGGCGGCTTCGGGCGTGCGGCGCAAGGCGCGCAGCGTGAGCTGGTCGGTCCCGGGGGCGCGGCCGAGCCCAAGGTCGATGCGGCCGGGAAACAGCCGCGCCAGCGTGCCGAACTGTTCGGCGATGACGTAGGGTGCATGGTTCGGGAGCATGATGCCGCCCGCGCCGACCCGGATGGTCTTTGTTCCAGCTGCAATATGGCCGATCACGACCGAGGTCGCGGCGCTCGCGATGCCGGCCATGTTGTGGTGCTCCGCCACCCAGATGCGGCGATAGCCCCAGGCCTCGGCATGAACCGCGACATCGCGGGCGTTATAGAGCGCGCCGCGCGCATCGGTCTCTTCGGTGACGCGGACGAGATCGAGGATAGACAGTGCAGTCATGAAAACTCCCGAACGAAACCATTGAAATGACGCCGCCCGAGCTACAAGGCCGCATGCGTGCTAGTCCGAAACGGCAGGCTTCATCCGATTCTTGCTTCCCATATGGATATTGTCGCCGTGCCGGTCAATCTGCTGAAATCGAATGGCGACCAACCGCCAGCGCCGGGCGCGGCGCCGACGACCGCTAAAGCGGCCGCTCAGTAAATGCGGTGCTATTGATTCCGGCGGGCCGCGACGACATCGCGATACAGGGCGGCGTAGCGGCTCGCCCGATTGCGCCATGATACATCCGTCGACAGGCCATTGTACTGCAACCTTCGCCAGGCTTGCTGGTCGTGCCACAGCATATTGGCTCGTTGCAGGGCGCCAGCGAGGGCTTCGGCCGTGACGGGCCCAAACTTCAAGCCGGTTGCAGCGCCACCGGCCTCACCTACGTCAATGACGGTATCCGCAAGGCCGCCGACCTGCGATACGATCGGAACAGCGCCATATCGCAAGGCGCAAAGCTGGGTCAGGCCGCATGGTTCGAAGCGTGACGGCACGACGAGGGCGTCCGCGCCGGCTTGAATGAAATGGGCGACAGCTTCGTCGTAGCCGATCAGAACCGCTATCCGGCCCGGGTGCGCTTTTGCGGCGGCCTGATAAGCATGCTGGAGACCCGCCTCTCCGCTTCCGAGCAAGACGAGCTGCATCCCTTCGCCGAGGATGGTCGGGAGGTTCTCGAGGAGGATATCCAGTCCCTTTTGCCAGGACAGCCGACTCACCACCCCGAGCAGCAGGGCGTTTGGGGATTGATCGAGACCAAACCGGCGCTGCAGGGCCAGTTTATTCACCGCACGGGGATCCAGCTCGTTCGCGCTGAAACGCGCGGCGATGTCGGGGTCGGTTTCCGGGTTCCAGACCGACATATCGATGCCGTTGAGGATGCCGCTCAGGACCTGTGACCGTTCACGCAGCAAGCCACCCAGCCCCATACCTCCCTCGTCTGTCTGAATCTCGCGCGCATAGGTCGGCGAAACTGTGGTGATGCGATCGGAGAATTGCAGGCCCGCTTTCAGGAAGCTGATCTCACCGTAATATTCGACGCCGTGAATCGAGAAAGACGCGGGCGGCAGGCCGAACACATCGAGCATGTGGTGCGGAAACTTGCCCTGGTAGGCCAGATTGTGGACCGTCATCACGGTGGCGGGCCGGCGCTGATGCGTAAGGTGCAAATAGGCAGGCGCGAGGCCAGCCTGCCAGTCATGGGCATGCACCACATCAGGCACGAACGACGGAATGGCGCCCTGGCCGATTTCGGCCGCCATCTTCGAAAGCGCGGCAAAGCGCACGCCGTTATCAGGCCAGTCCTTGCCATCAGGGGTGACGTAGGGGTTGCCGGGCCGCGCAAACAGATGCGGCGCGTCGAGCACGAGCAAGTTGAGGTTGCCATGCACGCGACCGAGCAGGCGGGCCGGTCCGCCAAAAAACTCCGGCACATGGAGGAACTCCTCCGCGACCGCAAGCGCCTTGATGACATCGGGATATCCCGGCACCAGGGTCCGCGTTTCGATGCCATACGCTTGTAGCGCAACCGGGAGCGCGCCGACGACGTCGGCAAGACCTCCTGTCTTGACGATCGGATAGATTTCAGAGGCGACCGCAAGGACGCGAAGCTCGCTCATGCATCGAGCCTGTCGATCATCGGCTGCGTGATCAGCGTGATACCCTGCGCCGTGGTTCGAAACCGTTTCGCATCGAATTCGGGATCTTCGCCGACCACGAGACCTTCCGGGATTCGAACGCCGCGATCGATCACGACATTCTTCAACCGCGCATGCCGGCCCACATTCACGTAAGGCATGACGACGGCATTTTCCATGTTTGCATAGGAATTGACGTGCACCCCGGTGAACAGCAGGGAGCGGCGCAATGCGGCGCCGGATATGATGCATCCTCCGGAGACCAGCGAAGTCACCGCCTGGCCGCGCCGGTCGTCCTCATCGTGAACAAATTTGGCGGGAGGCGTGATCTCGGCATGGGTCCAGATCGGCCATGCACGGTCGAAAAGATCCAGCTCCGGGACGACGTCGGTGAGATCGATGTTGGCGGCCCAGTAGGCGTCGACGGTCCCGACATCCCGCCAATAGGCCCGCGGATCATCGCCGGACCTGACGCAGGAGGTGGAGAATTGGTGCGCCACCGCCCGGCCGTTCTTGACGAGGTAGGGAATCACGTCCTTGCCGAAATCGTGGCTCGAATTCGGGTCGTTCGCGTCACGCCGCAACTCGTCGAACAGGAATTTGGAATCGAATACATAGATCCCCATGCTGGCCAATGAGGTGTCAGGCTTGCCGGGCATCGGCGGCGGGTCGGCCGGCTTCTCGAGGAAGGATTTGACGATGCCCTCGTCGTCCACGTGTATGATCCCGAAGCCGCTGGATTCCGCGCGCGGCATCTCGAGGCAGCCGATGGTGACGTCGGCGCGTTGCTCGACATGCTGCTTGAGCATGCGCTCGTAGTCCATCTTGTAGATGTGATCTCCGGCGAGCAGCACGATGAATTTGGCATCGTGCGATTCGATGATGTCGATGTTCTGATAAACCGCGTCCGCCGTTCCGAGGTACCAGTTCGTCTCCGAGACGCGCTGGCTCGCCGGCAGGATATCGAAACTCTCGTTGCGCTCCGGACGAAAGAAGTTCCAGCCCATTTGCAGATGCCTGATCAGGCTGTGGGCCTTGTACTGGGTTGCAACCGCGATCCGGCGAATTCCGGAGTTCACCGCGTTGGAGAGGGCAAAATCGATGATGCGCGATTTTCCGCCGAAATAGACCGCCGGCTTGGCGCGCCGGTCGGTGAGCTCCAGGAGGCGGCTTCCACGACCGCCCGCAAGAACGAAGGCGAGCGCATGGCGTGAAAGCGGTTCGTTGACGATGGCCATTTTTGTCCTCCCTGGGAACCACAACGCATGCCCCCGACGCCTTCTCTTGTCCGGAGGGCAGATCGAGGGCCACGGGGCCGATAGTAGCGGGACGATTGGTTGATCGGAAAGTGGTATGTAAAACGGCCGGGTTCTGAAGTTTGTTCCTTCCACGGAAGTCGGAGGTTCGGCGTTCCACCGGGCCGAATGGCCGGCTGCTGGCTGCCATGAACGGACATGCGCACACTGAAATGAAGGCATCAGCGACCGGAGCGTATTACGGTCTGGGCCCACTTCTCATGGATGCCAGTCAGCCACCGAACGCACCATATGCCATCCCAACATATCAAGAGCGGCGGTCATGTCCCGGAATTTGGGCCGCGTGTTGGTAAACGCGGACCAGCAAAAATCGCTATTTGTTCGTACAGAAAGGGTTTCTGTTCCAGGCAACGAACCGCCATGCCACCAATTATTGGCCGAATTAACGAACAGGCCTTTGGCATAACGGGGATTTGCGGCGGTAGGGGTGCTCATTGTACGGAGCGTGTCGTCGGTCAGCAGTTGTTTCGTAGTCTTGAACCCATCGATATGAACGAAGAACGTTGTCATCTCGCTCGGTGTCGCAATCCAACCACCGTGAGAATCCATTCGGGCGACGTTCATCCCGTAAGGATCGCCCCCGGCCGGACTATAGTATTTTACCTCGTTGATCGCTCGGTCCGTCAACCTGTTTCCGGCAATCTGCATGTCGGTTATTCCACAGCGCTTCAGAATGTTTTCCTTGATGAATTGTTCGTAGGTCTGACCAGTAAGTTTCTCAATCACGCGCCCAAGTAGGCAGTAGCCGAAATTGGAATAGGCAAAGGATGTCCCTGGAGGGACGGCAAGAGGCATCTGCTTCAATGTCCAGGTAATTAATTCCCGATGGTTCAGTTCCTTGTTCAAAAACATTGGATCGCGAGCATCGTTTTTCCAGCCACCGGTGGTGTGAGTTAGCAGATGCTCAATTGTAATTCGTGTTTCAGATCCATCGGCCGACCACGGGTAATCATCATCAAAAATGGAATTTGGTCCAAAAATGCGCTGATCCAGCTGCAATTTTCCTGCTTCGACGAGTGTGAAAATTCCGGTGGACGTGATCGGCTTCGATATGCTCGCTACGCGAAATCGATGTTGCGGCGTTAATGCTTCGCCGGTGTCACGATCTGCAACGCCGAACGCCTCAACGTAGGCTGGCTTTCCCTTGATTGCGATCGCAATCGAGAGACCCGGAACCTCATAGGTTTCCATGAAAGCGGCGGCCAACCGAGCCAACCTCTTGCGCTCATCCGGCGTCGGTGCCGGGGCGGGCTCCTGAGAAAGAGCCGGGGACGATCCGTGGACCATTCCTGCGGCACAAAGTAACGAAGTCTGAAGCAACTGCCTGCGTGAAATGGACATCGCGGCCTTTCTCAACGGAGAGCGGTGTCCCTAGCGTAGATTGTTTTTTTGTACTTTGCACCTGGTCCCAAAACAGCGTGAAGTCTCCAGGGTCAAAAAGGACCAGAGGGGACGTCTGCTGCCGGCGCGCCCGGCGGGCGTTCGCTGCAGCAATCAAGGCGCATCATGAATCGCACGATGGCGAGGAGTTCGGCGCGCCGCGCGATGAAAAGAAAAAGGCCGGCGGGCATTACGCCGCCGACCTTGTCTTGCAACTGCCGGCTCGGGGGTCCGGTTCCGTTGCTTTGCATTCCGTCGTGCTGGATTGGTAGCGCGGCGCGTCGGCGGACACCATTGCACGCGGGTATGGTTCGGCCGTCCCGAGGTAGCTTCCCCCTACGCAATTGGGATGGAGCGGGCTATCCCTTGGTTTAAGGCGCATATCGTGCGAACCGGACTGACATCGTCATTTCCGGCGGGGGTCGCCTCGCCGCTGGTTCTGGAATAACCGCTCCGGGCTCCAAGCGGCCGTTCGTCGCTGACCCGTTACGGGCCGCCCGCCTTCAACACTTCGAACACCGCGGCCGTATCCTGATCGCCCAATCCCATCGCCATGGCCTGGGTGTAAACCGGCTGCGTCATTGCAAAGAGCGGCGTTTCACAGCCGACCTCGCTGGCGAACTCCGCGATAATGGCCATGTCCTTTTTCCAGGTCGAAATCCGCATCGTTGCCGGTTCATAGCTGCGGCTTACCATCATCGGGGCCCGCATCTGAAACATCCGCGAACCGCCCGCGCCGGGAGCAATCATCTCGATCACCTGATTCAAGTCGAGGCCGGCCCGTTCCGCGAGCAGCATCGCTTCCGCCGAGGCGACGTTGTGAATGGCGACCAGGTGATTGGCGACGAACTTCATCCGGCTGCCATTGCCGTAATCGCCGAGATCGGCACTTTGCTTGGCAAAGTCGGCAAACAGACCGCCACAGCGCGCGATCGCGGCTTTATCGCCGCTCGCATAGACGACGAGGTCCCGGACCACGGCCTGGGCGCCGGTGCCGCTGAGCGGACAGTCGAGCGCGATATGACCTGCAGCCTCGAGAATTTGCTTGAAACGCACCTTGTCGGCGATGGTGAACGTGCTGAGTTCGACGACGATGCGCTCACCCTGCGCACAGGCGGCGATTTCCATCGCGACGGCATGGGCAGCCCCGGCGTTGGGCAAGCTCGTCATAATCGTCGAGGTGCGGGCTGCGACAGCGCTGGTGCCATCGACGATATCAACGCCGGCAAGCGCAAGCTCGCTCCTGCGCGCCGGTTCGGTGTCGAATCCGACGACGGTCCAGCCCCGCGCGACGAGGTTGCGGGCGATGGCGCCCCCCATGATGCCCAGTCCAATGATACCCACTGTCCGATCTGTCACGTGACCTCCAGCCTGTTGTCGCCTGCCAACGACCAACTCGCCCGGCGATTCTCAGCCAACCGCGGGAAATCATATCACTGGCGGTGCTTCGCGGTCCGGCTCAAATCCGAATTCCTCCTCGGACGGCCGCCGTTGGCGCGCAGCAGACGTTCGGCCAAATGTCGATGTCCGTTAAGTGCCTGCCATAAGGCGACATATGCGCTGCAACAAAAACCTTGGGGAGGCGCCGCTGTAAGCCTTCGTTGAACTGCAGCTACCAGGCTCGCGCTACTTTGCAGCAACGATCCGGATGCCACCAAGCTTGCGCTGCTGAATAAGCTCCACAAATCGAATGTAGGACTGATGAAACGCATCATGTCCCATGGGTGTTCCAGCTTGTCGGGCTTCCTCGCGAAGCCTTTGATACATCGCGAGTCGCTCCTTAAGGATTGGTCCCCACTCGTCGGTCAAATCAGTTGCTGATAGCAGCTCTAGGCCGCTGCTCTCAACCAGTCGACCATATTCCGTGATCGAGCGGAGGGGTTGGATGGCCATGCCATCCCACATGAGTTGCGCATCTTCGGCTGACAAAGGCTCATTTGCGACCCAATCCGTGAAGGCCAATCTACCGCTTCCCCGCAAAATCCTGGCAGCCTCGACCAACGCTTTTCGCAGTTCGGGTACGTGACAGAACGCTTCCTGGCTGATGACAGCATCCACGCTGGCATCAGGAAGCGGGACCTCCAATACATTTCCTTCAATGACACGGGCCGTATCCTGAAGGCCAACAAGCCTGGTCAGTTCCAGGGCTCCGACGACGCGGGATGGAGTCAGTTCAATTCCGACAACATTGGCTCCGTACCGATGTGCCAGATATCGCACCGTGCCGCCAAGGCCCGCGCAGAAATCGGCAACGCGAGACCCGTTCTCAATCTGCGCCCCTTTGGCCAACTCGTCCGTCGCTGCCGTACCGCCATAATGATCCTGGTCATGTGGAAACAATTCTTCCGGACGCACCGCGTCGAGGTGGCCGCGACTAGCCCGTAGCTTCGCCATGATGATGTCGCAAGAAATCGGATGCCGATTGAAGAAAAAGGTCGTCTGCGAGGTTGCATCACTCATGGCGCCTTCCCCAAGACTCAGAACTACACCAAACGGTACTTTGCAACGAGGCAAGCAAAGCAGGAAATTCGGACCCACGGAAGGGGACCGGGCGCCATATTGCGCCGCAGGGCCTAACTCTCAGCATGTCGCAGGTGAGTCAAAAGCCGACGTCGGCTGCGATCTCGGTCATGTTGGCTAAGGGCCAAAAACAACATTACCGCGCGGTGGGCCGGCCGAGTTCAGGCCGGAAGTCCCGCGCGATGCAACCCTTCCCTGTACTTCTCCACCATCGCGGCGTGCTGGTACGGCCCCAAATAGTCCGCGAGACGCGAAACACTGAATGCGGGATCAACGGACCGCAAGCGCTCGGCCAACTCATGCGCCGTGTCGTGGCGGCCGGCAAATGCAGCGCTGGCCGCTGCGATGCGCAAGGCTGGATGCGCGTCAGGATTGCGGTGGAGCTGTTGCTCGGCTTGAGCCAAAGCGTCCTCATGCCGGTCCAGGAAAAAACATGCGTGCGCTCTCGCTGACATCAGCGTCGACGTATAGGAACCGGGATCAAGCCGGGCAGCACGATCAAGGTGCGCCATTGCGACCTGGGGCTGTCCCAGCCAAAGGTTGATCCAGCCGCTGCTGGTCCACGCACTGGCTAAATTCGGGTTCAGCTCCAAGGCCCGATCGATCAACGGCTTTGCCGATGAGAGATCACGGAGCACATATGCCGAAGCCCATCCGGCCTGGCCCAAGGCTACGCCATCGTCATTTCCCTTTTGCATGACGACGTGCAGAAGGCGCTTCACTTCAATTTTCTCGTGCGTAGCATATGCGACCCCAAATCCAACTCGATTGGCATGGCAGAACATTGCCATGCCGTAGGCGGATGCGTAGTCAGGGTCGAGAACTGTCGCCTCGATAAACAGCTTCAGTGCCTGTTCGTTGCTCTCCACCGTCACGGGGAAAATGCATGCCAGCCCCCTCAGGTAGCATTCATAGGCATCGGTGCTACCGGCGGGCCTTCGCTTCGCGCGGGCCATCTCAGCCCGTTCCATGCGCGGCGCAATGGCTACTACCACCTTCTCCGTCACCTCATCCTGAAGCTCAAAGATGTCCTGCAGTGCGCCTTCGAATCGGTCGGCCCATACATGGGCGCCGCTGACTGCATCGATTAATTGAGCCGTAATTCGCAATCTGCTCCCGGCTTTTCGTACGCTCCCTTCAAGGACATATCGAACGCCAAGATCGCGCCCCACCTGCCGTATATCCGGAGACTTTCCCTTGTAAGCAAAACTGGAATTGCGTGCGATCACGAACAGAGACGTAAAACGCGACAGCGCGGTGATAACGTCCTCGACCATGCCATCCGCAAAGTACTCCTGCTCAGGATCGCCACTCATGTTCTGGAACGGCAGTACCGCGATGGAAGGCTTCTCCGGGAGCGCCAGCTTCGGGCCCGGCGCGGAAGAAGTCCGGTCTAGAGCCGCCGGTCCCGAAGCGTTGCCAATCAGCGTTCGCCATGCCCGCATCGGCTGGGCAATATTCTTCAGGATCTGCACACCGCAATCCTCGAAGGTAATATCGACCTTGCCTCGAACCTGCCGATAGGCGTCGTCTGACATGCAAACGCCGCCCGGCTCGGCAATGCCCTCCAATCGCGCCGCGATGTTGACACCGTCGCCAAAGATATCGCCTTCATCGATGATGATGTCGCCGACATGGACCCCAATCCGGAATTCGATCCTGGCATCCTGCGGCACATCGGCGTTCTGCACGGCCATGGCGCGCTGGACTTCGATCGAGCAAAGGGCGGCATCGACGGCGCTGGCGAATTCCACGAGCATGCCGTCACCGCTGGTCTTGACTATGCGTCCACGATGGGAGGCTATCGCGGGGTCGACGAGCGATTTCCGGGTGGCCTTCAAGCGGGCTAGCGTGCCTTCCTCGTCGAAGCCCATCAAACGGCTATACCCGGCGATATCCACCGCAAGCACCGCCGCCAGCCGCCGCTCTACCCGGTCGCTCGCCAAAGGAGCCCCCAAGCGCTGTTGCCCGATCCATCAAAGCATGGCGAGTTGTTCGTAGGCTAGGGGCAATGTCGGTCTTGGGGTCAAAAGCTGACCTGGAGGGTATGTCCGCTTCTGCGCAAAGCGGGCTTTCGCCAATTGAGCGATGCCCGAAATAGTGACTTGTTGCCAGTGGTGCTGGACGCTACCTTCGTTTGCCCGATTTTTCCGATTACCCGATTTTTCCTGGAAGCTGAAATGATCTGCCCGGGTTGCCAGCACGAAAACAGCGCGCAGGCGAAGTTCTGCGAGGAATGCGCTTTGGCCCTGGCCCCTGTCTGTACGAGTTGCGGCAACCAGTTTTCGCCCACGGCCAAGTTCTGCTCGCATTGCGGTCACCCCACGGGCCGGAGCGTGCCGACGTT
The DNA here is from genome assembly GCF_018131065.1 of Bradyrhizobium sp. AUGA SZCCT0431. Classification (NCBI taxonomy): domain Bacteria; kingdom Pseudomonadati; phylum Pseudomonadota; class Alphaproteobacteria; order Hyphomicrobiales; family Nitrobacteraceae; genus Bradyrhizobium; species Bradyrhizobium sp. AUGA SZCCT0431. The sequence goes on from NZ_JAFCLR010000011.1 coordinate 30,561, forward strand.
TTTGTCTTCGCGCTCCCTGGCGCTGAGACCGCCGACCCCGCGCCACCTAGCCGAAAGAATCCTCACGGCCAGAGCCGAAGTCGAGGGCGAGCGAAAGCAGGTCAGCGTGCTGTTCGCCGATATCACGGGGTCATTGGAGCTGATATACGGCCGGGATCCCGAGAGTGCGCAGGCGATCCTCAATCCCGTGCTCGAGCAGATGATTGAAGCCGTCCATTACTATGAGGGGACGGTCAACAGGCTTTTGGGTGACGGGATCATGGCGATCTTCGGCGCGCCATTGGCGCACGAGGATCATGCCGTGCGCGCTTGCTACGCCGCGCTGATGATACAGGAATCCGCCGCCGAACTGGCGGACCGCGCCGAACAGCCGCTCAAGATTCGCGTCGGGATCAACTCCGGGGAAATTGTCGTCTGCGCCATCAGTAAAGATCTCGATATGGAATACACCGTCGTTGGCGAGACCGCGCATCTGGCGGCTCGCATGGAGCAGATGGCGCGGCCCGGCTCGATCCTGACGACGACGCAGACCATCCGCCTGGCGGAAGGGTACATCACCGCGCGGTCTCTCGGCCCGATGCCGATCAAGGGGCTTGCCGAGCCCGAGGAGGTCTATGAACTCGTTGGCGCCGGCCCCGCCCGCACCCGCTTGCAGGCGGCAACCATTCGGGGCCTAACCCAGTTCGTTGGCCGCGAGACCGAACTGGATCAGCTCCGCCGGGCACAGCAGCCGGTGGCCACCGGGGCGGGCCAATTGGTCGCTGTTATCGGCGAAGCCGGTGTTGGCAAATCGCGTCTGCTTCATGAGTTCACCCACTCGCACCGGCTGCTCGGCTGGCTGGTTCTCGAGACCACGGCGATCTCGCTCGGACGAGGAACGAGCTATTTGCCCGTGGTCGCGCTTCTCAAGAGCTACTTTGCGATCCAGGACCGGGACGAGCAGCACGAAATACGCCGCAAGGTCGTCGAGAAGACAATCGCGCTCGACGAAGGGCTTGAACCGACGCTTCCGGCGCTATTGGCGCTGCTCGACATCCCCGTCGATGACGCCGGCTGGCACGCGCTCGATCCGGCTCAGCGCCGGCGTCGCTATCTCGACGCCGTAAGAGGCCTGATACTGCAGGCAGCTCGCAAGCAGCCGGTTCTCCTGATCTTCGAAGACCTTCATTGGGTGGACAACGAGACGCAAGCATTGCTCGACGCCCTGGCGGGCGCGCTCGGCTCGGCCCGGCTGCTGCTGCTGGTCACGTATCGTCCCGGCTACCAGGACGTCTGGGGCTCCAGGCCAAACTACCGTCAGGTCAGGTTAAGCGCGCTGCCGACCCATGACACCCATGATCTGCTGGAGGTGCTGCTTGGCCGGGACCCCGAACTTGATCCGCTCAAGCAGCTTCTGATGGGGCGCGGCGGCAATCCGTTTTTTCTCGAGGAAACTGTCCGTGCCCTGGTGGAAACACAGGCCCTGTCGGGAGAACGAGGTCATTATCGGCTGATGCGCCCGATTGCAAATATTCAGGTTCCACCCACGGTACAGGCCATCCTGGCGGCGCGCATCGATCGGCTTCTCCCCGGCGACAAAAATCTGCTGCAGATCGCGTCCGTGGTGGGCCGGGAGATTCCGTTGGCGGTGCTTCGACCCATGGCCGATTTCACCGAAGAAGCACTTGATCATGCGCTCGAACATTTGCAGACGGCCGAGTTTCTCTTTGAGACCGGACTTTACCCGGACGTTGAATATTCATTCACCCATGCGCTCACGCACGAAGTGACCTACAATGGGCTGCTGCGGGCACGGCGGAGCTCGCTCCATGCGCGACTGGTCAATGCGATAGAGACCTTGTATCGGGATCGGCTCGGCGAACACATCGAGCGTCTGGCGCAGCATGCCGTTCGTGGTGAGCTGCTGGAGAAAGCTGTTCGATACCTCCGGCAGGCCGGACAGAAAGCGCTGTCGCGCTCGGCGCTCGAGAACGGACGGGTCTGGTTCGAACAGGCACTCTCCATCCTCGAGAAAGTGCCCGAAACCAGGGAGAATATCGAACTTTCCATCGATATTCGGTTTGATCTGCGCAACTCGCTTCACCCGCTGGGCCACCTCGAGCGATGCCTGGATCACCTTCAGAAGGTGCAGGTGCAGGCCACGCAGCTCGGCGACAAGCGAAGACTTGGTCAGGCTTCATCGTTCCTGTGTCAGTATTATCGCCTGATGGGGGAGCTCGATCCCGCCACCGAAGCCGGCGAACGCGCCATGGCGATCGCGGAAGAGCTCGACGAACTGCCGCTGCGGATGGTGGTGAGCGGACATTTTGCGGCCCTGTGTGCCGCCAGGGGAAATCACCGTCGCGCAGCAGAGATACTGGACGCGGCCGTTGAGCGCCTTCGCGGCGACATTGCCACCGAGATGATGGGCACCACGGGGGTTCTTGGCGTATTCATGCGCGGATATCTTGCGTGCTCGCTCGCCGAACTCGGCGAGTTTGAGCGCGCTGCGTATTTCGCCAAGGAGGCCGTCGAAATCGCCGAAAGCGCGAACCAGGTCTACAGCCTCGCCTTTTCCTATTACTGCAAAGGCACCGTTCTGGCGCTGCAGGGCGAAGTAGCGCAAAGCATCGCGGTCCTCGAGCAGGCCCTCAATCTCGGCCGCTCGTGGACGCTTCCCTTGGTGCTACCGCTGATCGGCGTAGCGCTCGGGCACGCTTATTGCCTGGCGGATCGCGCGGACGAGGCGATCGCGCTGCTGGAGGAAACCGAACGCGAGGGAAACACCATGCATCGCCTCGGTGGCCACGCCATGATTCTGGTCCGCCTGGGCGAAGCCTATCTTCGGGGCGCCCGCATGGCCGACGCAGAGCGAACCGCCCGGCGAGCGCTCCTGATTGCGCGCAAACAGGGAGAATACGGTTATGAAGCCTACGCGCTCCGGCTCCTTGCCGAGCTTGGACTGAGTGACCCCTCCCCCCTCGACGAGAGCGAAACCAATTTTCACGAAGCCCTCCGAAAGGCCGAGTCGTTCGATCTGCGTCCCTTGGCGGCTCAATGCCACCTCGGGCTCGGAAAACGCTACAGATCGGCCGGCCAGAGCGGCAGCGCCGAGCAGCATCTCAATGCGGCCGCAGCCCTGTTCCAGCAACTTGGCATGCAATTCTGGCTGGAGCAGACGCAGTCGCAGCTTGCTTCATTGTCCTAGTCCAGGGTCGAAGAGAAGGACCAGAAAAGGAAGACGCCATATCCAGCGCAAAACCCCCTTGCGAGGGATTTGTTGATGGTTCGGTAATCTTCTGCATTCAAGATTCGGGCAGTTGGTTGCGTTGGAGTACCGCTTTGGAAAATTTTGACGAGCTGCGCGACCTCGCAGCGGACGTTCGCACATTCATTGAAAGTTCAAAAGACCCGGCCGCCGCATTGAGGGATGTGGTCGCGGCCTATGATGTTGTTTTGGGTATCTTCCCCTCGGAAGAGGGAATGGGCCTGCACGTCGTCAAGGGCAGCAGTTTGCTTGACCGCCTCGCTACCCTTCAGTCGAATGCCCTCTATAGTCACACCGCTATTGCCGTGCATAACCGGGAACAGGCGGTAGAGCTTCAAGCGCTGGTGGCTTAAAGGCGCCCCTGGAAGGGGGCCTTTTCGTATCAGTTATCCTTTTCCTCTTTCAATTCCTTGAGATCATTCAAACTGTTTTGACGTGCGCCGCATCGTGAACGCATCATGTCCTAGCGGCGCTTCGCAGCCTTGGCTTCCGGGGCTGCAACTTCCAGGGCGGTGACCGCCAGTCCGCAAGCGCTGGCAAGCGCTCGCAGCTCGAGTTGAAGGGCCTCGAGCTCATGGCTATCGAGGCCCCCATCGATTGCGAGCGCGGTGACGACCGGATCCCGGATCTCGGGAGACTTACTTCTTGGCGGCTTTCTTTTTCTTGGCGGCTCTCTTCTTGGCTCTTGCTTCCCTTGCAAGACGGTCCTTTTTTGCGGCCGCGGTCGCTTTCCACTTTTTCTCAAAATCCTTCACTCCCGCGACGAACTGACGAAGCATCGCCTTCCCTTCGGCGCTCTTCGGCGTGACCGCCACCCGAATATAGGTACGGCCTGTGGTGCTTATCTTCTTGTTGACTTGAATGTACGCCATCCGCTTTTGCCCCTTCCCGTTGTTTTCAGGCGGCCCCGACCCGAGGCTGCCCCTTGCCAAGTACTTCGAATGTTATCAGCGAATTGGGAGGCGTGGAAGATGCGCGGCACGCCGTCGAGGTCTCGCATCATGTACCAGTCCGGCGTGGCCTCGTAGCTGTCTTCGATTTTGACCTTCAGGCCTCGCGCCAGCTGAACGAAGGTCCTGGCCATGTTGTGCTTTCCGACCATATCGAAAATGTTGGTCGAAGACGTAAACCGGCCGACGCCGATTTCCGTGATGCAGGGAATGCCGCGCACATCCTCCTTGAGATCCACACTGAAAACGCCGGACGCCCTTGCATCAAGCAGCTTGATGGCCCGCACGCAGGTGTCCACGACTTTCGGTTCGAAGACCGTCTTTGCCAGCCCCGCCACCGAGGAGACCCGCGACGGCTGGCTGCCCATGCCAAGATAGGAAAGCCGTTCGTAGGTCTTGATGAGCACCAGTTCGCCGTCCTTCCAGACGCTCTGGCAGCCGAAATCCCGGCCCGGCAGATACTCCGACAGCAAAAACGCCGCGACCGGCACGCCGCGCATCTCCTTCCAGTACCTGATCCAGCTCTGTGCCTGCTCGGCGGTCTGGACCGGCAGCGCGCCGAACGCGCCGGCCCCGCTCCGGACGCGGCACCATAATGGTCTGCCGCCTTTGAGCTGCTGGAAGATTTTGGTGACGTTCTTCAGGTCCCGCACCGGATAGGTTTCGGGAGCGTCGATGCCGTTGCGGCGCAACAGTGAAACGAGACGGTACTTGTCGCGGGAAACACTCAGAACGGCTTCGCTTGGCAGGAACAGATATTCGCCGAGGGTCTTCCGTGCGCGCGACAGGCTCTCAACATCGGAATCAACGGTCGGAATAATGAGATGCAGGCGTTCGGTCTTCATGATCCAGCGCAGCACCTCGCTCCATTCCGGGTGATCGGCGGGCGGGACGAGGTAATTCCTGTCGGCGTCGGATTTCTTCAGCGCGAACTGGTCGTCGTTGCAGCCAACGATAAAGGAAGAGCCGGCGCCGGCCCGGATGCTGCGGACCAAATTGTTACTCGAACCGTTACCCGCGCTCGTAAACAGCAATCGCGCAGCCACCCACTTCTCCCGTATCGCCTAAATTATGATTTCGCCTGAAAGGAAGCTAACGATGAACCTCACGAGGGTATGCAACAAATCTTGCTGAAGCAACCAGGCATGGGCCGTATCCCACAGCGACAAGCATTCGCGAATGCTCGCAACGCGGCACGGTGGTCAAGCCTGTGAAACCGCACAGGAGGCATTATTGTTGGACCGCCTGATGGAACGCATTAGAGGGGACCGAAGTTGTCAATCAAACGTGCAGGAGAACCTCTCATGTCCTACCGAAGCAGGCGCGAACTCCGTGTTGTTCTCTTCGGCATCGCCTCCGCTGCGAGCCTCGCCGTCTCTCCGGTGATGGCCGGAAGTCAGTCATCGAACTCCTCATCCAACTGCTCAAACGGCCGCTGCAGCCGCGTCGACACGCTGGTGATTGAGGACGGCCGCGGCCGTAGCCGCGGATGGCAGCGTACCGAGGCCTGGGAGGAGCGGCGGAGCCGCTCGATCCGTGTCCGACCGCCGTACCGCTATCGCGACGACTGACTTATCGAGACTGCAGTCTACACGGTGGCGCCCCTGCCCTGCGGGGAATATCTAGCGATGGTATCGCACGGCTGGTGCCACGTCGATCACGCCCAGATCGACCAGGGTACGGTGAAACCGGCGTTTCCGTTCCGACGATGATGCGAAGTAGGCGCCGCCGCACTGTTCAAGCAGGCTCGCGCGCGTCGCGAAGATCTCATCCAGCGGCAGACCGGCATGCTGCAAGGCCACGGTGCCGAGAAAGGCGATATCCAGGTCCGGGCCGCGCCCACGCGGAATTCGATCAGGGAAGTCATTCAAGGTTTCCATGGCGTAGAACGTACGAAACTGCCGCCTCGCGTCCGAGCCGAGCTTGAGTTTTTTCTCGATCCGCCGGGTCATGACGGGCTGATGATCGCCATAGTGCACAATGAGTGTCGGACGCTTGGGAAAACGGGAGGAAAGCTCGGACTTGAGTTTATTCCAGGTCACGGCAGTCTCGACCAGACGCGCGTAATACTCGGCATAATGTGCATCGGGAAGGCTCGCGGCAGCAAACGCCCGCTCGCCTTCAAAGCGCCCGGGGGCAACCAGGTTTCGGTTGTGCGGGCCGTGATTGAAGTTGGTCAGCGCATATAGAAAGCGAGGTGAGGCATCGTCGGCAATGCCTTTCATATGCGCATTGAGCGCGGCGTCCAGAAACAACGCATCGGAATTTGTGGTTTCGAAACGATCGACGTCGAAGGGCGGCTCAAAATCATCCGTGAAGAGACGCTCGTTGATGCCTATTGAACGGTAGAATCTGTCATAGCTGAGAAAGCTGCGGCGGCAGCTCGAGGTGAGCATGGTTCTGTATCCGAGCGCCGAGAGCGTCCCTGGAAGACTGCTGTGGAAGCGGCCGGCCCCGCGCTTGAATAGAAAATAGGCGTTCGAACCGAAGCTCGCGCTTGAAAGTCCCGTCAGCAGGCTGAATTCCGATTGCCACGATCCTCCCCCGAAAATATCCACGTTGAGGCTGCCATGGAGTCCGTCTTTCGGTGACAGAAACGATTCGACAATCGGCTCAACCGGGAGACCAAACAGGCGCGGATCGAAGATCGACTCGTGCTGGATCACGATGATGTCGGGATAGTCGAGGCTGCGCGCCGGTACGGCCGCCATCAGCGGCAGCGGGTCTTTGGCGATATCGCTCAGCGCGAGCCCGCCGGACGGCCGCCAGGAAAGCGGGTTGAGCAGCGAAGCGATGAAGCTGGAAAGAAAACAGCGGCGGAGCGCCACATTGCGCTGGAAAGGTACCGGCCCGCCGCTCGCTTTGTAGGCTGCCACCAGGCCAATACAAGCCATGCCGAAAAACAGGATCTGGAGTTCAAACGGCACTGGCGGTCCGCGCACGTAAATCAGGGTCGCCACCGCGGCCAGCATGAGCGTGATGCTTCCCGCCAGAGCAGCCGTCAGTGCGAGCGGATACTGCACCAATAAAAATGGAACTGTTCCCGCAAAAGCCAGCGGCAAATCGCTTGCAATGAGTTTGATCCCGCTGTGATTATATTTGACTCTCGACGCTCCGAAAATTGCCGCCGCGACGATGGACGACAACAGGATCGCGCGTTCCAGATCGCTAACGACAAACAGCAACATTGCGGTGCACAAACACAGCGCGGCCGCAGCCAATGCAAGGTGCTCAAGGCTGCGTTCCGCAAACCAAAGAACGGCGAGAGCGATCAGGATGATCAGGGCCAACGACATCTCGATAAGATGCCAGAGGAATGAATCGACGTCCACGATCGCGAAAGCGGACATTCGCGAAGGGCATTGAAATCTGCTAGGGGTCACCAAGATGGAGGAGACATGACCGACCCCGTCGACATCAACCGCCGGAACTGGGACGAGCGCACCGCCATTCATGCGCGCGATAGCACCGGCGATTATATGCTGGACCGGTTTCGGGCGGGCGAGGATGCGCTGAGTGCGATTGAAGTGGCGGAACTCGGCGACATCAGGGGAAAGCGCGTCCTGCATCTGCAGTGCCATATCGGCCGCGATACGCTGTGCCTGGTGCGACGCGGTGCAATAGCGACCGGGCTGGATTTTTCCCCGGCCGCGCTGGATGTGGCGCGGCGCCTGTCCGATGAGACCGGCCTGAAGGCCGACTTCGTCGAGGGCACCGTCGATCAGGCCCCTGCCCTGAAGCCGGGCCCGTTCGATCTCGTCTTCACCACCTGGGGCACCATTTGCTGGCTGCCCGATATGAAGAAATGGGCAGAGACGATTGCGTCCGTGCTGGCGCCGGGTGGCGAGCTCTATTTCGCCGACGCGCATCCCACCTTCACGGTGATGGAAGAATTCGACGGCAGGTTTGTTCCCACCTACGATTTTCAAACGCCTGCCGACCGGCCGCTACAGTTCGCAAATGAGACCACCTACACCGGCGATCCCACGATCATGTCGCATCGATCGACCCGCGAGTGGATCCACTCGCTCTCGGCCGTGCTCGGCGGTCTGATCGATGCCGGACTGACGATTACGATGTTCAGGGAGCACGAGGTGTTACCCTGGCGCGGCCTGCCAAGCCTGGTGCCGGCGTCGGAAAGGCTGTGGCGGCTTGCCGATGGCGTGCCGCGCATGCCGCTGTCGTATTCGGTCAGGGCCAAAAAGGGTTCGTGAAAATCGGGTCAGAAAGTGGTGAGGCATCCAGCCTCAGGCGCTCCTGGCTTCAGGCACTTGTATCAAGCGCTGTTGTATCAAGCGCTTTTGGCATCAGGCCAGGCGACGACTTGTCCTGACATGACCAGCCGATCGCGTCCTCCATTCTTGGCCGAATAGAGCGCCCGATCCGCTGCGGCAATCAGAGCCGCGTGCTCGGTCATGCTCTGGGCCGGGACATTCGTCGCACCGCCGAGACTGACCGTAATGAGTTTGGAAGGCGGGTTGAGCGCATGCAGCATGCCGAGTTCAAGAAGCGCTTCACGCACCCTCTCGCCGACCTGCATGCAGCCTTCCGAATCGGTGTTGGGCAGCAGCAGCACGAACTCTTCGCCGCCGTAGCGGGCTGCCAGATCTGCCGGCCGGCGAATTTGCGCGTCCAGGATCCGCGCCAGCGCGCGCAGGCAGGCGTCTCCGGCCTGGTGACCATAGTGATCATTGAATTTCTTGAAATGGTCGACGTCGATCAACAACAGCGATAGCGGTGTGCCATCGCGCTTGGCGCGCGCCCATTCCTCCGAGAGGCGTTCGTCGAAATGCCGGCGGTTGGCCAATCCCGTCAATCCATCGGAAGTGGCAAGCGCCGCCAGCTTGTTCTGCAAATCCTGTTGCTCTGTCATGTCGCGCGAGATGGCGACCACGCCGTCGATCTTGTTGGTCTCGGCCGCGCGCGTCACGCGCAGAGCGGTCTCGACCCAGATTTCGTTCTTCTCGCGGTGACGGACGCGGTAGATGAGCCGCGCCTCTTCGGCCTCGCCGTTTTTCAATGCCGCGATGGCTTGCTCAACCCGCGGCCGGTCCTCCACGTTGATCGCCGCAAGGGCCGGCGCTCCCAGCAACTTGGCGGGGTCCTGGCCGAAAACGCGGGCGCAGGATGGCGAAACGTAGAGAATCCGCTCATCCAGCCCGACACGCATCACCACATCGCTGCACTGTTCGGCCAGCAGGCGAAAGTCCGCCTCCTTGGCCACAAGGGCTGCCGCCATGCGCTGGCGCTGCAGCAGGTAACGCACGAAAGCAAAGCCGGTCAGCGCGATCACCAGCGTAAGGCCTGCGACGACAGCCAGCCGTATGAACGATTGCTGGCGCCATGGCTCCAGCACATCGTCCTGCGCCTTGGTCGCCAGAACCATGATGGGATATCGGCTGCTCAGCTGGTAGAAGCTCAAGCGCTCAAGTCCGTCCAGCGGCGATTTGAAGTAATAGACGCTGGCACTGGGGCGGTCTTTCAGGGTCCGGAACAATGGCGCCTTGGACATATCGCGTCCGACATTGCTGCCGTCTTCGTCACGGCTGCGCGCCAGCATGATGCCATCGGCATTCAACAGCGACACCGAGCCGTTCGGCCCGATGTCAAATCGCCGGTAGAACTGCGTGAAATAGGCCACGTCGATGCTGGTCAACACCACGCCGGCAAAACTGCCATCGGGATGATTGAAGCGACGGGACAGGGTGATGATCCACTGTCCTCCCGAACGACTCTTGACCGGCCGGCCGATCAGCGTCCCGCGGTCGGTGGAGGCGCGATGGTGTTGGAAGTAGTCGCGATCGCCGTTGTTGAGACCGGCCAGATTGACGTCTTCGGTGGTTGCGAGCCAGCGGCCGGTTTCATCGTAGACGAAGATGCCGCGGATACGCTGCCGGTTGTACTTGCGCGATTGAAGAAACGTCCGGATCTTTTCGACCGCTGCGGGGCTGGTTCCGCCGGTCTCCATGCGGTCAACCATTCCGGTTAGAATGGTGTCAGCCAGGTCAAAAGTGTCGTCGGCATGCTGCGTCAGCGAACGGGCAAGGTTGGCCATGTCCACTTCCGCGTTCTTCAGGTCGACCTGCCGGGACTCCCATTCGCGCCAGCCGCTCAGCGCGAGAATTGCAACGCAAGCCAACGCCACAAATCCCGCCGCCCACAACGGGATATGTGCTTTGCCAATTTCCCGGCGGCTGGTGATCATCTGGGGCTGCTCCGATACGGGCAAACTTCCATGGAGGGCTTAACGCCGCGTTGCCTCTACAACAGCAATGGCAGAGTGGGTGAGCGCTTTACCCTCGCGCCGGATCGGATGTTACGTAATGCGATCGTACTTCATTAACCATGGAGGTTGCTTTGGGCCGGCCCGCGGCAAAGCTGACCCAGAGGATCCTCGTCCCCCCGGTACGAGCGGGCATCAGGCGAGGCACACAGCTACGCCGCGTTCAAGGCCTGCGCGATATCGGCGATCAGATCGGACGGGTGCTCGATGCCGATCGACAGCCGGATCGTGGAGTCGAGCACGCCGATTTTCTGGCGGATGGCGGCTGGAACGCCGGAATGGGTCATGCTCGCCGGCAGGCTGGCCAGCGACTCGGTGCCGCCGAGACTGACCGCCAGCTTGAAGATCTGCAGCGCGTTGAGGAATTTGAAGGCGGCGGCCTGGCCGCCGACGATGTCGAACGAGAACGTCGAGCCGGCGCCGGTGCATTGCCCCGCGAACAGACGCCCGGCCGGCGAGTTCGCATCGTGATGGCCGAGGTAATGGACATGCGCCACCTTGGCGTGGTCGCGCAGAAAATCCGCCACCAGCCGTGCGTTTGCGTCGGCCTTTTCCATGCGGATGCTCAAGGTCTCGAGCGACCTGGAAAGCATCCAGCAGGAATGCGGGTCGAGCTGGGTGCCGATCGCGCCGCGCAGCGCCTTGATGTCCTTCATCAGGGCTTTCGAGCCGAGCGCAGCGCCCGCGATCAGGTCGGAATGGCCGCCGATATATTTGGTCAGCGAGTACAATGACAGATCCGCGCCGTGTTCGATCGGCCGCTGAAACACCGGCCCGAGCAGCGTATTGTCGCACGCGACGATCGGCGTGTGATCCTGCGCCTCGCCGATGTTCTCGGCGACGCGGCGGACCATCGCGATATCGACCAGGCCGTTGGTGGGGTTGGCCGGGGTCTCGATGAAGATCATCGAAACCCGTCCCTTGCGCATGGCGTCCTCCGCCGCCAGCTGCACCGCGGCTTCGTCGATGCCGTCGGCAAAACCCACCGAGCCGATCGAGAGGCCCGCAAGCGTTTTCGTGAACAGGGTTTCCGTGCCGCCATAGAGCGGTTGCGAGTGCAGGATGACATCGCCGGGGCGGACGAAGGCGAGGATCGCGGTCGAAATCGCCGACATGCCGGACGAGAACAGCGCGCATTTCTCGGTGCGCTCGTAGACCGCAAGCCTGTCTTCGACGATCTCGCTGTTGGGATGATTGAACCGCGAATAGACCAGGCCCGCGCCCATCCCCGCGGGCGGCTCGCGCCGGCCCGAGACGAAATCGAAGAAATCCTGACCGTCTTCGGCGGTCCGGAACACGAAGGTCGAGGTCAGGAACACCGGCGGCTTGACGGCGCCTTCCGACAATTGCGGATCGTAGCCGTAGTTCAGCATCAGCGTTTCCGGATGCAGCATGTGGTTGCCGATGTGGGTCTTGGACGGAAACGGTTTCACCATGGCCTGCCTCGCTGGCTGCATTCAGAAACGTTCCCCTTTGTGGGGGTCGTCGGCAAAGACGATGCGCCGGTCGCGTTGGATGCGACGGCATCCAACGACTCGCCTCACCGATCTCTGGAGCAGCCTAGCAACATCCGGGCGTGAATTCACTGCGTTCGAAACAGTTTCCAGGCGAGGCGGTCACGTCGCCCGTGCGAGATGCTGTCGCAGCTGGGCCGGCAAAACCGGGGCGAGGCAAGAAATATCGTTCATCTCAGTCTGGTCAGCGCTCGGACCGCATATACGGGCTGCGCTCAGTCACATGCTTGAGTTCCGGCGCAACGTCCATCGTCTGGGTCACGTGCTGCGCTACATTGGTTCGCTTTGTGCTGGCCGGATTGCCCACGAATCCCCACATGATCACGCCAATTGCGAGCGTCGCGCCGCTTATCACCCCGATGTCTCGCTTCATTGCGATCTCCCGTTTTGTTTTCGGGTGTGCGCAAATCAAGCCAGCGGCTCGTGGTCGAAGTATGGCTAATGCAAGATAGGCCGGCCTATCCCGGCAATGTGATGGCTGAACCGCGGCAGCGCTCAGCTCTTGCTTGGCGTGGCCGCGTCCGCAGACAATCTGCCGAGCATGGCGGTGAGTTCCTCATCGGCGCTGATGACCGTCTTGTTGCGGTCTTCCTCGCCCGGTGCAGGATCCACTGCAGTTGGCGGCTCGACGGGTGCGCCAAAAGCTTCCTGTTTGGCCGGTTCGACCGGCGAGGACACGGAATCGGGCGATTTTTCGGAAAGCTTTAATGTCGACTCCGGCAAAGGCCTAGGCGGCCGATCCGGCCGACGGGCCGCCGTCGCGCTGCCAACCGGATTGGGCGGCCTGGCGTCGACAGCCAGCCTGCCATTGCCACGCGGCGCAACACTCTTGCTTGCTCTTCCGATGATGCCGTCAACGATGGCGGGAAGGCGCTGCTTGTCGATGTCAGCCATGTATTCGCCGGCTAACTCGTCGACATATTGCTGGCCGTAGTCGGCCAACACGGAGGTTATCCGCGCGAGATCGACATCGCCTTCAACAAGCTGACGCCATGCCTGCCTGTCATAGGAAACCGCCGGTGGGCTTATCGGCTTCGGGGGTTCGTGAGAGACGACCGGTTCAGGAACCGGAGGTTGCGCGAAGCGCTCATCGGCTGGCGCGCGGCTCACGGTAGCGACACTCACCCGCCGTCGCTTGTTCTCTGCCACCAGGAGTGACAACAGGCCGACGCCCATCAGCAGGAACCCAACCGTCGCCCATACCAGAGTGGCGCAAAGCAGAGCCCCGGCAATCAGCAATATCCACCCGGCAACGCGCACTAACAGGCCTTCTCTGCGACAAGGGCCAAATTCAATTGCTAAACATGAGCGCTAATTCTCAACGCTTCCGGCAAGCTGCGCAACAAAAGATTACCGCCACATCCCGTGACGGCCGGCCGGCGCTTTCTTCGCCGATCCAGCCGTCGCGAGCAGCTCAGTTCTGCTACGCGCCCGTGACGCGCCAGATCACATCGCCGACATCGTCCGCCATCAGGAGCGACCGGCCGTCGGGACCGACCACCACCCCGACCGGTCGTCCATAGGATTCCTTCTCGTCGGGTGCGAGGAAGCCGGAGAGAATATCCCGCGCCGGCCCTGACGGACGCCCGTTCTCGAACGGCACAAAAACGAGCTTGTAACCGCTCAGCGTGCTGCGGTTCCAGGAGCCGTGCTGGCCGATCGCCATGCCATCGGGAAAACCCGGCAGCGTGCCAGCGGGCACCCAGCAAAGACCGAGCGAGGCGGTGTGACCGCCGAGCGCATAGTCCGGCGTGATCGCCTTGGCCACCGCGGCCGGATCCTGCGGCACCCGATCGTCCACCGTCTGGCCCCAGTAGCAATAGGGCCAGCCGTAGAAGCCGCCATCGCGCACCGAGGTCAGATAGTCCGGAGGCGTCTCGTCGCCGAGGCCGTCGCGCTCGTTGACCACAGTCCAGAGCACGCCGGTCTGTGGCTCCCAAGCCATGCCGACCGCATTGCGCAGGCCGCCGGCAAAGATGCGGCTGGAGCCGCCGGCGAGATCGAGCTCATGGATCGCGGCACGGCCTTCTTCCACTTCCATGCCGTTGTCGGCAATGTTGGTGAGCGAGCCGACACCTGCGTAGAGCTTCCTGCCATCCGGGCTCGGCAGCAGGCTCCGCGTCCAATGCCCGCCCGGCTTGAAGGTGACGAGTTTGCGCCCTGTCGCCGTGATGCGATCGGCGTTCGCCACATAGGGGAATGCCACCACGCCGTCAGTGTTGCCGACATAAAAGGTGTCGCCGAGCAGCGCCATGCCGAACGGCTGGTTCAGCCCCTCCATGAAAACCCCGCGCGTTTCGGCGACGCCGTCGCCATCCGCATCGCGGAGCAGCGTGATGCGGTTCGCGCTTTCGCCAAGCGCCGCGGCCCGCCGCATCGTCGCCTGCATCGCATAGCCGAACACGTTTCTGACCGGACCTGCGACCTGGTTCGACTCCGCAATCAGGACGTCGCCATTGGGCAGCACGTTGATCCAGCGCGGATGTTTCAGGCCGGTCGCAAATGCATTGACCTTGAGCCCCGGTGCTGCCGTCGGCTTCTGCCCGTCGTCCCAGCCCCTCGCCGACGGCATCTTGAGCGTCGGAATGGCGCCCTGCGGCTTCGCTTCCGGCACCACAGGCGTGCTGCCCCAGGCAGGCGCGGGTGCGGCGCCCTGCAAATTGCGCCAAAACAGCGCCCCAGCACCGATTAGCGCGACGATGCGCGCAAAAATTGCAGAAAAGTTCATGTCATTCCCCATTGGATCGCGCGCACACTATCTGACGTCTCTGTGCGTTGAAACCTCGCGCGCTGAACTGCAAGTCTGGATTGCGTCGAAAAAGCAGATCGTGAAACACCGCTTGATGCTGTAAAAGCCGATCCGCTGTCAAAGCTCAATCTGCGGAGGGTCACGCTCGGCGAGGAACCCGCGAATCATGAACGGGATTTATCGATGAGCGTCGGACTGATCGCCCTTCTCGACGATATCGCGGCGATCGCAAAGGTGGCAGCGGCTTCCCTTGACGATGTGGTCAGCCAGGCCGCCAAGGCGGGGGTAAAGGCCGCCGGCGTCGTCATCGACGATACCGCGGTGACGCCAGGTTACGTGATCGGATTCGCGGCCAAGCGCGAACTGCCGATCGTGGGCAAGATCGCGGCGGGATCGCTTCGCAACAAGCTCCTGATCCTGCTTCCCGTTGCGCTGGCGCTCAGCTACTTCCTGCCCTCGGCGATCACGCCGCTTCTGATGTTCGGCGGGGCCTATCTCTGCTACGAAGGCGTTGAAAAACTGTACGAAGCCGTCATGCCGCATCATGCGCACCAGCATGAGGCCGAGCTCGGCACGGTGGCGTTGCAGGCGCAGACGCTCGAGGACCAGAAGGTCGCGAGCGCGATCAAGACCGACTTCATCCTGTCGGCGGAGATCATGGCGATCACACTGGCGGCCCTCCCCGCCGGGAGCATCCTGAAGCAGGCCATCGTGCTGGCGGTTGTCGCAATCGGAATCACCGTCGCGGTGTATGGCCTGGTGGCCCTGATCGTGAAGGCGGACGACGCCGGCGTGGCGCTGGCGCGAAACGACAATGTCTCGGTCATCGCCAGTATCGGCCGCGGATTGGGACACGCCCTCGTCCGGGGCATGCCCGTCTTCCTGATATTTCTCAGTGCCGTCGGCACCGCCGCCATGATCTGGGTCGGTGGCGGCATCATCTTGCATGGCATCGAGGCGTACGGCCCGCCTTCGATCGGTCACGCCGTCCACACCGCGACCGACGCTGCGGCTCACGCCCTGCCGGCGGTCGCCGGTTTGCTCAAATGGATCGTCGAGGCGGCCATCTCAGGCGTGATCGGACTGGTGGTCGGCGCGGCGTCAATCCCGGTCATCGGATATGCCGTGGCGCCCGCCTGGAAACGAGTGAAGAGGCTTCTGCCGGGCTGACGGCAAGCGCTTCGGATCTGGGGCCGAAAACTAATCGGGCTTGCTGGTCTCTTGCACCGGGTTCGCCGCAACCGCAGGTCCGCCGCCGAGCAGCCTTGCGAGGCTGCGGGCGCGCCGCGTGTCGATGCTGACATAGGCGGTCATGCCGGCGCGCAGCGGCGGTTCGCCGGGCCGCGCAACCAGCTGCAGCCGCACCGGCAGGCGCTGCACGACCTTGACCCAATTGCCCGAGGCGTTTTGCGCCGGCAGGATCGCAAACTCCGCGCCTGTCGCCGGGCTGATGCTTTCCACCACGGCGTCCCAGGTGACGTCGGGATGCATGTCGAGCACAACCTTGGCCTTCTGCCCCACCGTCACATAGGTCAGGTCGGTCTCCTTGAAGTTCGCCTCCAGCCAGGGCCTGCGGTCGGTGACCAGCGCGAACAGCGGTGTCTGCGCCTTGACCTGCTCGCCGAGCTGCAGCTTGAAATTGACCACCACGCCCGCCTTGGGCGCCTTGATCTCGGTATAGGCAAGGTCGAGCGCGGCGCGATCGCGTACCGCCAGTTTTTCGCGCACCGCCGCGAACTGATCCGTGGGCCGGTCAGGCTTGCCGCCCAGGGCTGCCTCGACGCGCGCGATGCGCTGGTGCAGAACGGCGACACGATCTTCGCCTTCCTGCTCCTCGCTGTTGGTCTGCTCGACCTTCGCGGTCGAGGCGACGCCGCGTCCGGACAATTCACGCTGCCGCCTCGCCAGGGACTGGAGATACGACAGCTTGTTCTCCGCCTCCTTTGTCTCGGCCCGGATCTCGCGCAGGCTGGCCTTGAGCTGCTCGACGGCGGCGCGCGCGGAATCAATTTCCGCTTCGGCCTTGGCGAGCGCCAATTGGTAGGGCGTCGGATCGAGGCGAAGCAGCACGTCGCCGGCGGCGACGGCCGAATGATCGTGGATCCGCAACTCGGTGATGCGCCCCTGAACCTCGCTGGCGATCTGGGCGATGTCAGCCTTGACGAACGCGTTCTCGGTCGCGATGTGGCGGCCGCCCTGCAGCCAGAACGCCAGCGCGCCAACCAGGACCAACAGGGGCACGCCGACCAGCGCCAATCGCTTCATCCGCTTGGTCATGGCGCGGCCCTGCCGTTAAGCCGGCTTGTCGCCAATGAAACTCGCTTTCGCGGGGCCGTCGCCAACTCGCCCCGCGCGGCCTCGCCGTCATCCGCCGACACCAGGGTTTTCTTGATGCGCTGCAACAAAGCCATCAGCTGTTTGCGTTCGGGCCCGGCGAGATCGGCGAGCCCGGCATCGACCGTATCCTCGGCGATACGCCAGATCCGCTTGTGGACCCGCTCGGCCTCCTTGGTCAGATACACGCGCTTGACGCGGCGGTCGTCCGCTTGCGTGCGGCGCTCGACCCAGCCATTGGCCACCAGCCGGTCGATCATGCGACCGGCGGTGGCCTTCTCGACCTCCATCATCTCGGCCAGTTCGGAATGCGAGGCGCCGGGGCGGCGGTGCAGGCGGGTCAACACCAGCCATTGCGCCCGCGTGATGCCGAGGCGGCGCACGCGGCGATCGAACTCGGTCCGCAACAGGCGGGCAACGTCCGAAATCACAACCCCAATATATTCGTCGGTATTCGGCATGGCGCTGTTGTAGCCGCCCTGAAATTAGTAAGCTAGGTTAGTATCTGACAACAGCTGCCGCAAGGGACATCACCCTGAGTTCCACCAGCATGGAGGCCGAGGACCCTGCCGGGACCATGTCCACGGCGCAGCGATATTTGACGCTGATGACGGTCGTGCTCGGCTCTTCGCTGTACGGCACGGCGCTGCTGACGACGTCGACCATCCTGCCGCAGATGCAGGGCGCGCTGTCGGCGACCCAGGACGAGGTCGCCTGGGTGATGACCTTCAACATCCTGGCGACCGCGGTCGTGACGCCGATGACGGGCTGGCTGGTGTCCCGCTTCGGCAGCAGGCGCGTGATGGTGTGGTCGGTCGGATGGTTCACCCTGGCGACGCTGCTCTGCGGAATGGCGCAATCGCTCGAGGTGCTGGTGCTGTGGCGCATCCTGCAGGGCGGCGCCGGGGCGCCGCTGGTACCGCTGTCGCAGTCGATCCTGTTCGCGACCTTCCCGCGCCGCCAGCACTCCATGGTGATGTCGATCTTCGGCATGGCGGTTGCGATCGCACCGGTGTTCGGCCCGGTGTATGGCGGCTATCTCGCCGAGGCGCATAGCTGGCGCTGGTCATTCTACATGCTGGTGCCGATCGGGATTGCGGCCACGATCGGCATGGCCTGGACGCTGCCTTCCGACAACCAGTTGACCAAGGTCCGCTTCGACTGGACCGGCTTCATCGCGCTGGCAACCGCGCTGGCGGCCATTCAGCTGGTGCTCGCGCGCGGCGCACGGCTGGACTGGTTCGACTCGACCGAGATCGTGGTCGAATGCCTGATTGCGGGCATCGCGTTCTATGTTTTTCTCATCCACAGTCTCGGCGCCCGCAATCCGTTCGTGAACCTGAAACTCCTGACCGACCGCAATTATGCGATCGGGCTGGCGCTGGTGACGATCTACGGCATGCTGAACTTCACGCCGATGGTGTTGCTGCCGCCGCTGCTGCAGCAGCAGGCCGGTTATCCTGACGCACTGGTCGGACAGGTGATCGGATCGCGCGGCCTCGGAATGCTGGTCGGCTTCATGATCGCCGGCTTGATGAACCGGCTCGATCCGCGCCTCACCATGGCCTTCGGCTTTGGCCTGCAGACCGTGGCGGGGCTGTGGATGCTGACCTTCGACCTCAACGTCACGATGGAGATCCTGGTCTTCAACAGCATGATCCAGGGATTTGCCGTCGGCGTCGTCTGGGTGCCGATCACGGCGGTGGCGTTCGGCACGCTGGACGCCAAGCATTATGCGGAAGCGTCCGCGATCTTCCATTTGCTGCGCAATATCGGATCGAGCTTCTTCATCTCGCTGTCGATCGCCGAAATCGTGCGTACCTCGGGCGCCAATTACAGCCGGATGACCGAGATGATCAGTCCCTATAACCGCGCGCTGACGACGCCGGGCCTGACCGGCGGGTGGAATTTCGACACCGTGCCGGGCCTTGCCAAGGTAGCCAAGGAGATCGCCCGCCAGTCGATGATGATCGGCTATCTGAACGCGTTCACGATGTACACGGTGACGTCGGGCCTTGCCGTCCTGTTCGTCCTGATGGTCCGGGGCCGCAAGACGGCGGCTTGATGCGAGGCAAGATCACCGGGTTCTTACGGGCGCCGGCTGTCGCGTTTCCGTGATAAGTGTTTCGCAAACAGGCTTTGATGAAACAATTCTGTCCACCGACGAAGCCATTTTAGTGATCTGGCGAACACTTCCTGAAACCATTGTCAGGCATACTGACGCGTTACTGAAGACGTTAATTTCACCAGACTAGCGGTGGCATCCTCAATGAAGTGGAACAGGCCATGCTTTCAGAAAAATTCTTTCTGCTGTTGGAAACCCTCCGGAGCGAGGCCGAGCGAAGCCCGACCTATTCGGACGGCAGCACCCGGGTGATCAGCACCTCGCCGCACGTCCCGGTCCAACTGCCTGCCGCCGACCGGAAGTAGAGCGCGCTTGCGCCAGTCGCGACGTCTCGCGACGTTCAAACGCACGACGCCGCACCTGTCCGGCGCGGCGTCGCTTCGCGGCAACCTTGGCTGACCGATCAACCGACGTTCTTGGGGCCGATCGGGAAATCACCCTTCGGGCCCGGCTTCGGGTCGAGCGTCCCGTCCACGATGCAGTAGCCGATTCCCAATGCAACGCCCAAGGCGATGAAGGGAAACCAGCCGCCGCTGACCTGGTCCAGCTTGGCATCCGGCAACGGCGCAAGGCCGTCGGCATTCAGAGTTGCTTGCGTGTTGGCCATCATTGTCTCCTTCAACAGGCCGTCCATCCCTCAACGCCCATCCAAGGGACCGAGATCGTCGAGGGTCGGCATCGAGGCTGACCAAAACCGGATGTTTGTGCTGTGACCGGAATCACGGTGTCATGGAGCGAGTGCACTCGACCCGAGGGCAAAGCAAAAACGCGGCGCCGAGGGCACCGCGTTTTGATTCTTTCATTTCACTTGTCGTCATTCCGGGGCGATGCGAAGCATCGAACCTCAGGTGCGCAATTGCGCACCGGGGAATCTCGAGATTCCGGGTCTGGTCCTTCGGACCATCCCGGAATGACGGGATAATCAGCTCGCCACGGCCGACGACGGCATGTCGCGCTCGCGCTTCATGACGATCTTGTTGAGCGCGCCGAGATAGGCTTTTGCCGAAGCCACCAGCGTATCCGGATCTGACGCCTTGGAGGTCATCGAGCGGCCTTCATGGGCGAGCCGCACCGAGACTTCGGCTTGCGCGTCGGTGCCTTCCGTGACCGCGTGGACCTGGTACAGCTCGAGCTTGGCCTCGTGCGGCACCAGCGCCTTGATGCAGTTAAACACCGCATCGACCGGGCCGTTGCCTTCGGCCTCCTCGATCTTGGTCTGGCCGCCAACGTCGAGCTTCATGGTGGCGCGCTGCGGCCCATGGGTGCCCGCGATCACCGTCAGCGACGTCAGCTTGATGCGGTCATGCGAGTTGGCGATTTCCTGGTCGACCAGCGCCTCGATGTCCTCGTCGTAGATGTCCTTCTTGCGGTCGGCCAGCGCCTTCATCCGCACGAACGCGTCTTCCAGCTGGTTGGCGCCGAGCTTGTAGCCCATCTCCTCCAGCTTGTGCACGAAGGCATGACGTCCGGAATGCTTGCCGAGCACCAGCGACGACTTCTTCAGGCCGATCATCTCGGGGCGCATGATCTCGTAGGTCGAGGCGTCCTTCAGCACGCCGTCCTGATGGATGCCGCTTTCATGGGCAAACGCGTTACGGCCGACGATCGCCTTGTTGTACTGCACCGGGAACGAGGTTGCCGCCGACACCAGTTTCGAGGCCCGCGTCAGCATTGTGGTGTCGATCTTGTTCCACCACGGAAACACGTCGTTGCGGACGTTCATCGCCATCACGACTTCTTCCAGCGCGGCGTTGCCGGCCCGCTCGCCGATGCCGTTGACGGTGCATTCGATCTGGCGCGCGCCGCCGGCGATACCGGCCAGCGAATTCGCCACGGCCATGCCGAGGTCGTTGTGGCAGTGCACGGAGAAGACCGCCTTGTCGGAATTCGGCACCCGCTCGATCAGCGTGCGCATGAAGCGGGTGTATTCCTCGGGCGTGGTGTAGCCGACGGTGTCCGGAATGTTGACCGTGGTGGCGCCGGCCTTGATCACGGCCTCGACGATGCGGCAGAGATAATCCATCTCGCTGCGGGTGGCATCCTCGGCCGACCATTCGACGTCGTCGATCTGGTTGCGGGCGCGGGTGACGTTGGCGATCGAGAGCTCCATCACCTGCTCGGGCGTCATGTTCAGCTTGACGCGCATGTGCAGCGGCGAGGTCGCGATCACGGTGTGGACGCGGCCGCGCCTCGCGAATTTCACCGCTTCGGCGCAGCGGTCGATGTCCTTCGGATTGGCGCGCGACAGACCTGCGATGACAGAGTTCTTGGAGCGGCGGGCGATCTCGCTGACGGCCTGGAAGTCGCCTTCGGAGGTGATCGGAAAACCGGCCTCGATGACGTCGACGCCCATGTCGTCGAGCATCTCGGCGATCTCGATCTTTTCCTCGAACGTCATGGTGGCGCCGGGGCACTGCTCGCCGTCGCGCAAGGTGGTGTCGAATACGATTACGCGGTCCTTCTCGGACTTATTGGCTGTGGTCATCTGCAACTTCCTTTGGGTGGTGCGCCGTTTTTGGGCGCTGAAGGGTTCCTTGATCTCACGCAACCCCTGAGTGCCCAGGCGCAATCGCCCAGACGGCCCTCAGGGGCCGATAAGAAGCAGAAGCCCGCCAATAAGGAGGGTGGGCAAGGACGCAGCCGGAATCGCGGGAGCACGAACGGCCGAGGCCGATCCACCCTGAACTCCAACATTTTCGCTGCGAATCAGCATTGCCAGACCCTTGAGGAGACGAAATCCTTAGCCAAAACCATTGACAGTTCGTTGCCGGGACCACGTTCCATGGCCGTTCTAGACGAGAAATATGGCCGGCCGCAATGCCAAAAGATGGTCAGGATGGATGACCTAACGGGGCAAAAGCGCCGCAGGGTAAACGGCGTCCTGCCCTCAGCATCCCCCCCGGACACGCAGCCGTGAGGGGTCGGCCTCCCCTTCCCCGTCGTCGCGCCGGGTTGAAAGCCAGGCCCCGCGAACCATCTCTAGCCAGGGGGAGATTTGTAAAATGGAGCGGCGCATGGGCCCTCGGTTTCTCCTGCTGACCTTGCTGGCGGCCTTTGGCCTTGCGGTTCTGTTTGCAACGCTCACAACGGTCCGGCAGCTGCACATCCAAACGTCCGCGATCACGCAACCGCTGCACCGGGGTTGAGCGCGTCGGCTACGCGTTACGCGGATGCCACATTTGTTCCACCTTCCTGCAGCGCTTAAAGCCGCATGGCGATGCGCGAACGCCAATTGTATGAACGGTGATCGGTTCATGGACGGGGCGCGCGGTTGGACAGGTTTCAGATCGGTAGTCACTTCATTGCGCTGGCCGCCGCCTTCGCGCTCGCGGTGCCGATCGGCTGGGATCGCGAGAAGCGCGCACGAAGCGCCGGCTTAAGGACGTTTCCGCTCGTCGCCCTGGCCAGTTGCGGCTTCGTGCAAGCCAGCGAAAACCTGCTCGTGCACTCCCCCGACGGCATGGCGAAAGTCATCGAAGGGCTGATTACCGGCATCGGCTTCATCGGCGGCGGCGCCATTCTCAAACAGGGCACCTCCGTTCACGGCACCGCGACCGCGGCAAGCCTGTGGGCGACCGGCGCGATCGGCGTTTCCGTTGGCCTCGGCAGTTATGACGTCGCCATCACGGTCGCCGTGTTTACCTTCCTGACGTTGCGCCTTCTGACGCTCGTCAAGGACGAGAGCGATGAAGGCGAAGGCGGCAAGCCCGATCGGACCTGACGGGGCTGACCGCGCAAAGGTGCTTTGCTGCGCGAGGCCCCTGCCTCAACTTTTGCGTAAAGCCGGTTTATGGACGTAAGCTGCCGGGTACCGATCCGACAGGAGGCTGTCTCATGCCAAAGAAGGGGGTTACGGGCCATGACGAGTGGGTGGTGACCCAGGCACTCGCCACGGCTCTGGTCGCGCTCGAACAGCTTCCGGAGAAGATTCAGCCGCGACCCCATATGGAGGATCTTCGGAAACTCCTGATTGCCGGCTGCGCTCCGGGAAGCGAGGGTCTGCATCTGGCCCAGGCGAAGTGCCGGTTGTTTCCACAAACCGACCCGGAGACGATCTACCGGGAGTATGGCCTGGAGGGCGGTCGGGACTGAACGCCGGGCGGCGTATCAAGAATCGTAGGGTGGGTTAGCGTAGCGTAACCCACCATCTTTTTTCGCATCAGCGGTGGGTTACGGCTTCCGCCTTCGCTCTGCGAGCTTCGGCGGACAGGTCGCCTGCCCCTACCTCTTCGCAACCTTCCCCTCGCCCTTCTCTTCGGCCAGCAGCGCCTCGCGAACCTGCTTGAACTCGCTGCGGTCGGCCTTGTCGACCTCGGGGAAACGCAAATCCAGCCTGTCGAGCGCGCTGACGATGGTCGAGCCGATCACGACGCGGGCGAACCATTTGTGGTCGGCCGGCACCACATGCCATGGCGCGTGGCGCGCCGACGTGTGACGGATCATGTCCTGGTAGGCGGCCTGGTATTTTGCCCACAGCTTGCGCTCCGCAATATCGGCCAGCGAGAACTTCCAGTTCTTGGCGGGCTCGTCCAGCCGGGCGAGAAAGCGCTCGCGCTGCTCTTCCCTGGAGATGTTGAGGAAGAATTTCAGGATCACGGTGCCGTTGCGCGCGAGGTAACGCTCCATGCTGGAGATATCCTCGAACCGCTCGCGCCAGATGTTCCTGGTCACCAGCTTTTTCGGAATCTTCTGCTTGCCGAGAATCTCGGTGTGCACGCGCACCACCAGGCATTCCTCGTAATAGGAGCGGTTGAAGATGCCGATCCGGCCACGCTCGGGCAGCGCGATCATGCTGCGCCAGAGAAAATCGTGGTCGAGCTCCTTGGTCGACGGCTGCTTGAACGACGTGACTTCGCAGCCCTGCGGGTTGATGCCGTCGAACACGCTCTTGATGGCGGAATCCTTGCCGGCGGCGTCCATGCCCTGAAACACCAGAAGCATCGACCAATTGTCCTGCGCGTAAAGCTTTTCCTGACAATCGCTCAGTCGCTTGCGGTTGGCCTCGATGATCTTCTCGCCCTTGTCCTTGTCGAGACCGCCCTTCTCGCTGGTCTTGTGCGATTTCAGGTGAAATTCGCTTGTCCCGTCAACGCGAAACGGGGCGACAAAGGGCTTCAGGGTATCGCCAAGCGGTTGCTGTGATTTCTTGCTCATGAGGCTACGGGCTTCTTCTTGGGTTGCGTCTTGAACCGATCCATGACGCTACCAAGAATGCCCTTGGGAAGGAATATGATGAACAGCACCAGCAGCACGCCGTAGACCAGGTTGTCCCAGCCCACCGCCTTGGTCCCGAACCAGATGCGCAGAAATTCGGCAAGCAGGATCGTGATGATGGCGCCGACCGTCGGCCCGAACGACACGTAGACGCCGCCGACGATGACGGCAAACACCATCTGCAGCGACACCGCTATGCCGCTGACCGTGTCGGGCGAGATGAACATCTGGTACTGGCAGTACAGCGCGCCCGCCAGCGCCGTCATCAGCGCACTGATGATGGTGATCCTGAGCTTTTCGAAGGTCACGTTGACGCCGGCGGCGGCCGCCGCGTCCTCGTCGTCCGAGATCGCCTCCATGGCGTAGCGGCTCATGCTGCGGTCGACCCATTGCCAGATCAGAAGTCCGACCACCCAGACGAACAGCGCGATCAGATACCACGTCGTCTTGTCGTCGAACTGCAGCGCCAGCAACTGGCTGCCCTTGGTGCGGTTCGGCGTGTAGCCGAGCGAGCCGCCGGTGTAGTCGCGCGTCGCGGTGATGACCTGCAGCACGATGCCCGACAGCGCCAGCGTCACCAGCACGAAATAGTGCCCGGTGATGCGGTAGCGGAAGCAGGGATAGGCGACGATGACCGCGAGCAAACCCGCGCACACCATGCTGAGCGGAATGCCGATCCACGGCGAGATGCCGAGATGGTTCCACAACAGCGCCGTGACATAGGCACCGACGCCCATGAAGCCGCCATGGCCGAGCGACACCAGGCCGAAACGGCCCATGATCGACCACGACGTATAGGCGAACGACCAGATCAGGATCAGCACCAGGATGTGCAGATGATAGGGCTGGCGATAGACGAAGGGCAGCGCGATCAGCACCGCAAGCGCAATGGCCCAGGCAATGGTTCGCGCGTTCACGAGCGCCTCGCGAATAGGCCCGCGGGCCGGATGAACATCATGACGATGAAGAAGGCGAAGGCGAGCACGTAGCCCCATTCGAGGTCGGAGAACAGGCCGCCGAGTGAGATGATCTCGGCGAACACGAACGCCGCGATGAAGCCGCCGACGAAGTTGCCGAGCCCGCCGAGCACGCAGATCAGGAAGGTGATCGGCCCGAACGACAGGCCGACAAAGGGATGCACGTCGTATTGCAGCACGAGGAGACAGGCCGCCAGGCCGGCGAGCGCGCCGCCCAGCGCCGAGGTGACGAGGTAGATGCGCTTGGTGTCGACGCCCATCAGCGACATGATCTGGCGGTCCTGCGAGATGGCGCGGATCGCGGTGCCGGTATAGGTGCGGGTCATGAAGAAATAGACGCTGACCATGCCGATCAGCGCGGCGGCAAAGGACAACAGCCGCGAATAGCTGAAGTGCATCTCGCCGAGCGCCAGCACCGGCAGGCGGATGCCGAGATTGCGGAAGTCGATGCCGAAAGCGACGGTGGCAAAGCTCTGCAGGATGAACAGCACGCCGCCGGTGGCGAGCAGCTGGTTGATCGGTGGCGCGGTGAGCAGCGGCGCGATCACGATGTAATGCAATGCTGCTCCCAGCAGCGCCACCAGCAAAATGGTTAGCGGCGCCGCCGCCCAGTACGGCAGGCCGTAAAACTGGACCAGATAGTACATGCCGTACATGCCGATCATGACCAGCTCGGCATAGCAGATCCAGGTCACGTCGATGACGCCGAAGATCAAATTGAGCCCGAGCGCCAATAGCGCCAGCACCCCGCCGAGCAGGATGCCGTTGACCACGGCTTCCAGCAGATAGATGTCGAAGACGTCCAGAAATCCCTGCATCGCTTGCCTGTCCTAAACGCCGAGATATGCCTGCTTGATGGTGTCGTTGTTCATCATCTCCGCCGACGTGCCCGACGCGCGGATGCTGCCGGCCTCGAGCAGGTAGGCGCGGTCGACCACGCGCAGCACCTGCTGCACGTTCTGCTCGACGATCAGCACCGTCAGCCCGCTGGCGCGGATCCGCTTCACCAGCTCGAACACCTGTTGAACCACGACCGGCGCCAGTCCCGCCGATGGCTCGTCGAGCAGCAGCAATTTCGGGTTCGACATCAGCGCGCGGCCGATCGCGCACATCTGCTGTTCGCCGCCCGACATGGTGCCCGCCATCTGGCTGCGGCGCTCCTTCATCCGCGGAAACAGGTCGAACACGAATTCCAGCCGCTCGGCATATTTGGCGCGGGCGCCTTCCATGTAGGCACCCATCTTCAGATTGTCGTCGACCGTGAGCCGCGGAAACAGCCGGCGGTTTTCCGGCACATGGGCGATGCCGAGGCTGACGATGCGATGCGCCGGCGTGGCCAGCACGTCGGTACCCTCCATCGAGATCGAGCCTCTGGTGGGCCGGATCAGGCCGGAGATCACCCGCATCAGCGTGGTCTTGCCGGCGCCGTTGGGGCCGATCACGCCGACCGCCTCGCCCGCCCTGACGTCGAGGCTGACGCCGAACAACGCCTGGAAAGTGCCGTAACCAGCATCGACCGATTTCAATTCGAGCATGCCTAGTCCCCTGCCCGCCGGCGCGCTTCCCCGGCCGCGGCTAGAGTCGAATCCGCATCGGTGCCGAGATAGACCTCGATCACGCGGGGATCGCTCGACACCGCACTCGGCAAGCCTTCCGAAATCTTCTCGCCGTGATCGAGCACCATGACGCGATCGACCACGCGCATCAGCACGCCCATGATGTGCTCGACCCAGATGATGGTGATGCCGAGTTCGTCGCGGATCTTGCGCAGCATGTCCGCCGCAGCATCCATCTCTTTCTCGTCGAGGCCGCCGAGGCTTTCGTCGGCGAGCAGAAGTTTCGGCCCGGTCGCCAGCGCTTTCGCAAGTTCGAGCTTCTTCAGGCCGGCTGCCCCGAGGCCGTCGACGGTGGCATGGCGATCGGTGGTCAGGCCGACCATATGCAGCGCCTTTTCGGCGGCCTCGTTCGCCTTGGCGCGGCTGTGGCTGCCCTGGCCGTAGTAACCGGCCAGCGCCACGTTTTCGAAGATGCTGAGCCGGTGAAACGGCCGCGGGATCTGGAAGGTGCGGCCGATGCCGCGATTGATGATGCGATGAGGGGCGACGCCCGCGATCTCCGCGCCGTCGAACAGAATCGAACCGGCGCTCGGGACCAGCGTGCCCGACAGCATGTTGAAGATCGTGCTCTTGCCGGAGCCGTTCGGCCCGATCAGGCCGAGAATCTCGCCCTGTTCGACCCGGAACGATACGTTGTTGACCGCGGTGAAGCCGCCGAAGCGCTTCACCAACCCGTTCACCGTCAGCACCCCAGATACTCCGCTAACCTACTGGCTGCTGAAGGTGGTGCCCTTCGGCAAAGGCAGCACGGCCTCGCGCTGCATCTGGCTCTTCGGCCACACCACGTACGATTTGTCGTCGACATACTGGATCACCACCGGGAACGAACGCTCGTTCTGGCCGGCCATCTGCTGGCCTTCGCCGTAGAACTTGACGCCGAAGCCGAGCATGGTGCCGCCTTCCGGCAAATCGACTTCGAGCGAGGCCTTGCGCAACGCCTCGGGATCGACGCCGCCATATTTCTTGATCGCGCGCGGCAGCACCTCGGTCATGAAGACGTAGGTGTTGGACGCGGCCATGCCGACATGGGCGGAGCGGATGGCGACGCCGGGCTTGGCCTTGTCGAACTCCTCACCCACCATCTTGATCATCGGCGGCAGCTTCGGATCCATCGACTTCTGGTTGGCGAGCCAGATCGAGATCGGATCGGTGTTGAAGACGTAGTTGACGTCGCCGCCGAGGCCTTCCTTCAGCTTCTCGTAGACGCCATAGCCTGCGCCATGACCGACCAGCGCGCCGAACTTCAGGCCCTGCTCGCGCGCCTGGCGCAGCAGCAGCGTGATGTCGGGGTTGTAGCCGGTATGGAAGACCACGTCGGGCCGGCCGCGCTTCAGCTTGGTGACGAGCGCGGAAAGATCCGGCGCGGTGGCGGAATAGCCCTCCTTCAGGACGACGTTGAAGCCGGCCTTCTTGGCGCCCGCCTCGTTGCCCTTCGACACGTCGACGCCATAGGCGCCGTCTTCGTGGATGATCGCAACCCGCAGGTCCTTCGGCTCCTTGCCGAACTTTTCCTTGGAGTTCTGGGCGATGAAATCCATCGTCATCAGGCCGAACTGATCGCCACTGGCCTGCGGACGGAAGATATATTTGAAATTCTTGTCGGCGAGCACCGCCGAGGAAATGCAGGTGGTGATCCACATGAACTTCTTCAGCTGCTCGACGCGGGCCGCCACCGGCACGCACTGCGCCGACGAGAAGAAGCCGAGCAGCATGTCGACCTTTTCCTGCTCGACGAGGCGGATCGCCTCGTTGATGGCGACATCGGGCTTGCTCTGCGCGTCGGCGTAAACCGCCTCGATCTTGTAGCCTTCGACGCCGGTCTTGCTGAAATGGTCGAGCATGATCTTGGCGCCGGTGTATTGCAGCTCGGAACCGCCGCCGGCGAGCGGGCCGGTCAGGTCGTAGATCACGCCGATCTTGATTTTCTTTTCCTGAGCTTCGGCGGCAACCGCCATCCCCAGCACCGCCACCGCGGCGGACAGCCCGACAAACAGGCGCGCAACCTTGTGCCCCGGCATCAAATCCTCCCTGTATATGGTGCGATGCACCTTTTTGTTTTTGTCGTATCTTTTTTCGACATCACACGGGTAGCGCCGTGTGATGTCAAGGCAATAACCAAGGTTACACTGTCGCGGCACCTCGGCATCCAAAAAAAATATCAGTCGCAGCACAACCGATGCGCGCAGCCGCTCAATCATCGGATGTTAAACATCGGATGATTGCTAGCATACATCACCCATGCTAGCAAATCTCAAATCTCAGCCAAATCTCAGCAACGTCAAGAGGAGAAGGAGGTGGCCAAGCCGAAGAGCGCCGACAAGCGTGTCAAGCCGGGGCGCATTCGCAACGTGTTGACGACACTCGGCCGCGAAATTGCGCAGGATCTCATTCCGGTCGGAGCGGCCCTGCCACCGGAGCCGGATCTCGAAACCCGCTTCGGCGTCGGACGCGGCGTGGTACGGGAGGCCATCAAGACGCTCGCCGCAAAAGGGCTGGTCAGCGTCCGCCCCCGGCATGGCACCCACGTGCTTCCGCGCAGTGAATGGAGCCTGCTCGACCGCGACGTTTTGAGCTGGCTGGTCGGCAAGGACGAACCGGGCCGCGATCTTCTGCTGGCAATCCAGGAAGTCCGCTCGATCATCGAGCCGGCGGCCGCAGCGCTCGCCGCCGAGCGCGCCACCAAGAACGACCGCTGGCGCATCAATGCGGCTTTGGCCGCGATGGAAACCGCGCAGGACCACGCGAGCACCATCGCCGCGGACAAGGCTTTTCATCTCGCGATCCTCGACGCCACGCACAACCCGGTGCTGCAAGGCTTCCGTGGCGCCATCGACACCATCCTGAGCACGGTTTTCATTGTCGCGGTGGGCAGCGCCGGCTGGTTCCGGGACAATTTGCCCAACCATGCCGCCGCCGCACGCGCGATCGAGAGCGGCGACGCCGAGAAGGCGCGGATCGCGATGGAGCGGGTGCTTGGCTACACCAAATTCAAACTGTCGAGCCGGAGGACCGCCGCCGCCGAGCGACGATTGGCCGGCACGGTCGCAACCACGCCAACGAAAAGAGCAATCGTCAAGAAGGCGAGCGCCAACAAAAAGAAAAAGCGTCATGTGTCGTAGTATGAAGCGCTCGACCCATATCCCAGTTACGCCGCAAACTGCGCCTCAATGAACGCCGTCACGAAGCGTGGCATTGCCGAATTGAGATCGCGCGTTCCGCGCACCAGATGAATGGCCGACAATTCAGGCGATTGCTGCAAAGCGAGATTGGCCTCGATCCGGCTGCGCAATGCCTCGCCCGACATATCGACGTGCAACAGCCGGATCATCGCCAGCGCCGGGCCGGTGTAGACGCAGTGCCAATCCGGATCGCTCCGGTACTCCCCCGGCACGAGACCGGTTTCCTCCTCGAGTTCGCGCGCCACACTGCCGGATATGTCGAGCGCGCCATCCCTGACGTCGTCGAGATCGGGCGTGCCTGACGGAAAATAGATTCGTCCGGCGTTGGAGGTGTGCTGGCCCATCTCGCCGAGCACGAACGCGCCGTCGGCGCAGCGCAGCGCGCCCATCCCAAAACCGTTGAACACGTCCCGGTCAGGAAAGCCCCAGTCACGCCAGGCCAGGAAGCTCGCAAAATCAGTCTCGAAATAGCCGGCCGTGAGGTGACTGCCGGCAAAGACCGGATGGCGCCCGAGCAGCACGCGCCCGTTCCACAGTTGCGGATTGTCGCGCTGCGCCTGCGCAAAATGCGCATCGATCTCCGCCCGCCGCGCGGCGGCGAACGGCCATGACCAGGATTCGACCGGCAGATCGAGCGAGGTAACGCGATGAATGACCGGTGGCGTCGTGCCATTCATCGCCGCATCACTTCCAGCATTGCGTCACGCACGACTTCACGTGTTATTTGGCGCTCGAGCCGGTCGTCTTCTTGACCTGATCGACATATTTGTTGGTGTAGGTCTTGGTGACGTCGATGTTGGCTTTTGCCACCTCGGGTGAGCCCTCGCTGAACACCGCCAGCACCGCATCCGCGCCCTTCGGGTCCATCTTGCCGTTCAACGAATACATCGGGATCGTGTTCTTCAGCGCCGCCAGATACAGCTCCTTGTTCTTGCCGACGATTTCTTCCGGCATTTTCGCCATGATCTCTTCCGGCGAATGGGTGTGAATCCAGGTCAGCGTGTTGACGATCGCCGTGGTCAAAGCCTGCACTTCCTTCTCGTGGGATTTGATCCATGCCGCCGTGGTGTAGAGCGAGCCGCCCGGATATTCGCCGCCGAACACTTCGAGCGTATCCTTTTGCGTGCGGGTGTCGCTGAGGATCTTGAGGTCGGGATAGCTGCCCTGCAGCACCGTGACCGACGGATCCAGCATCACGGCCGCGTCGATCTGACCCTGCTGCATCGCCGCGATAGCGGTGGCACCAAGCCCGACGCCGATCACCGAGGCGCTGGTCGGATCGAGGCCGTTTTTCTTGAGCAGATACTTCAGGAAGAAATCGGTCGAGGATCCCGGCGCGCTGACACCGACCTTCTTGCCGGCAAGATCCTTGATCGAGTTGATTTCCTTGTTGTGCGAGGGCGACACGACGAGCACCAGCCCGGGATAGCGGTCATAGACCACGAACGACACCAGTTCCTGCTTCTTGGCGGCCAGATTGACGCAATGGTCGAAATAGCCGGAAACCACGTCGGCGCTGCCGCCCAGCACGGCCTTCAGTGCATCCGAGCCGCCCTTGAGATCGACCAGTTCGACGGCAAGGCCGGCTTTTTCGTATTCGCCGAGCTGCCTGGCCAGCACCGTCGGCAGATAGCACAGGCAGGATCCGCCCCCGATCGCGATGGTGACCTTGCTTTGCGCTGCGGCAAAGCCTGACGTCAGGACGAGCGCCAGCAGCGCCCCGGCCAGCCGGCCAACAATTTTCTTCATGGTTTCCTCCGATGGGTTGCCGACAGGATAATGCAGTGCACAGGCCTTGAGAAGGCGACTTTGGTGACAATGCAAGGGCGTTATTGCAACGCTGTCCCGCTCGCTGCGATTTATTCCATCGCAGATGCGTGGTCTTTCGCCGCGCTGGCGAAGTGCAGCTTCGCGGCGTAGCATTGCCTTACAAGAAAATACAATCGGGGAGGACCATCCATGAATCGGATCGCCATCACGCTGTCCATATCAGCCGCTTTCGCCGCGGGCGTCGGCGTCACGCATCTGCTGCGTCCGGCCTATGCTGCCGAAAACATCACCGCGCAGGTCATCTCGACCGGCGAGATGAACGGTGACGCGCTCGGGGCTGCCAATCCCGTCGGGTTCCGCTCCAAGATGTTCGTCTCCGCCGACGGCGTCACGATCTCCATCCAGGACGGCAACGTGCCCAAGCACATGCATCCGAACACCAACGAGATGCAGTTCATCCTCGAGGGCACAGGCACGGTCTGGCTGGGCGACAAGGAAGTAACGGTGAAGCCGGGCGACCTCATCGTGATCCCCAAGGGCACCCCCCATGGCGGCACCAAGCCGGATGGACGGACCTTCAAGGCGATCGCGATCAAGACCCCGCCGCAGGCGCCGGATGACACCAAGATGCTGAACTGAGGGTATCACCGTCGTCCACCGACGTTCGTTTGGCGGAAGGCGTCAGCCAGATTTCCCTCAATCGAGAGATCACGCGGTATGGGTCCCCCGATGCGCAATTGCGCATCTGAGCTCAAGGCCGGGACGACGAGAGACCCTACCCTCGCCCCTCCACCGGCGCCGGCCGCCACCGCAACAGCCCGCGCTGGACCACGATCGCTGCCGCAACCAGCTCCAGACCGATGCACACCGCAAGGACGGCATCATAGTCGCCGCGCCAGCCGCGAACGAGACCGACAAGGCCGGGACCAAGCGCACCAACGGTTCCGCTGACCGCGTTCGACAGCCCCATGACCACGACAAAGCTTGCGGCATTGAACTCGCGATGAATGATCAGGGGCGGCAAGGTAATGATATTGCCGATTGAAAAGCCGAACACCGCACAAGCGGCGAGGACGACCGGAACGTCGTCGGTCTGCAGGATGGCCAGCAGCGCCGCCGCTTGGCTGACGAGCGATACGGCGGTGACGCGCCGCGGATCGAGCCGGTCGACAAAGATGCCGAGGCCGAGGCGTCCGGCTATCGCCATGAACGTCATAATGGAAACCGCGACACCTGCGCCGGCAAGGCCGATTTTCGGTTCAAGCAATGCGATCTGGTGCACGATGAAACCAATCTGAGCCAGCAGCGCAAGCGCGAATGGAACCGAGATTGTCCAGAACGCCGGGCTGTGCAGCAGTTTGGCGCGCGGGATCTCGCCCGCAGCGGATGACATTTCGGCTGGCGACGGATCCTTGATCTGCCCCTCGGCCAAACCACCGCCGGATGGCGGACCGATCCAGGCGACAGCGACAGGTATGAGAACCGCAACCATGATCGCCGTCACGGTCAGCATCGCGGCCGGGAAGCCGAACCGCTCGACGAGAAACACCAGCAACGGCGTAATGACGACCCCGCCGCAACTCCCGCCGGTGAACGCAAGGCTGATGGCGAGGCCACGACGGCGCACGAACCAAAGGCTCACGACCGTCGCGATCACGACCGTCCCCATGCCGATCCATCCCAGAGACATCAGGATGAAAGCGGCGTAGAGCTGCCACGGGGTGGTCGCCCATGCGAGCAGCGTCGTCGACGCCGCCAGCGCCGCAATTCCCAGCAGCACAAGCCGCTTCGCACCCAGCCGGGCGACGAGTTCGTTGGTGAAGGTTGCGAAAATATTGCACAGCAGGAACGACAGCGTGCTCGCGCCCGAGATAAGGGCGGCGGTCCAGCCGTTCAGACGCTGCAGTTCGGCCAGGTAGACGCCATGACCGTACAGGCCAAAGCCGAACAGAAACAGCGCCATGAGGAAACAGGCGAGCACGACACGCCAGCCGGCGTAGCGCAGCAACGTCTCATCGGATTGGGCTGTATCCGGTGCGGGGATCATTTGCTTTCGGGCGGTCG
Source organism: Bradyrhizobium sp. AUGA SZCCT0431 (assembly GCF_018131065.1). NCBI lineage: Bacteria > Pseudomonadati > Pseudomonadota > Alphaproteobacteria > Hyphomicrobiales > Nitrobacteraceae > Bradyrhizobium > Bradyrhizobium sp. AUGA SZCCT0431. The sequence goes on from NZ_JAFCLR010000011.1 coordinate 64,583, forward strand.
CGCCGATCGAAGCCGCGCATGGAGCAGCCCGCCTTGATCATGCGTCAGTTCGCTCGCCGAAGGCGAGTAATAATTAAGCAGACGTCTGTAACAAGGCCGCGGCCTCCGACGGCGTCGATCAATCCCGCACCACGGGCGCCGGCCGCCATACCAAGAGCCGCCGCTCGACCAGCGTCACGCCGAAATCGATCAGGATCACGAAGGCCGACAGCACGAACATGCCGGCGAAGACAGCGCCGACGTCGAACACCCCCTCGGCCTGCTGGATCAGGTAGCCGAGGCCGGCCGCCGATCCCAGATATTCGCCGACAACGGCGCCGACCACGGCGAAACCGACCGCGGTATGCAGCGAGGAAAACATCCACGACAGCGCCGACGGCCAGTACACATGCCGCGTCAACTGCCGTTCGCTCATGCCGAGCATGCGGCCGTTGTCGAGCACGGTGGTGCTGACCTCCTTGACGCCCTGATAGACGTTGAAGAACACAATGAAGAACACCAGCGTCACGCCGAGCGCGACCTTGGACCAGATGCCGAGCCCGAGCCACAGCGCGAAGATCGGCGCCAGCACCACGCGCGGCAACGCGTTCATCATCTTGACATAGGGATCGAACACCGCGGCGACGCGGGGCTGGCGCGCGAACCAGAAGCCGACCAGCACGCCGCCGACCGAACCGATCACGAAGGCCAAGACCGACTCCCACAGCGTGATCATCAGATGCTTCCAGATCACGCCAGTCGCGAACCATTTGTAGATCTGGCTGGCGACATCGACCGGAGTGGAGAAGAAGAACGGCGGCAGCAGCATGCGGCCGAACACCGGTACGGTGGCAAAGAACTGCCACAGCGAGAGCGCAACCACGGCGACCATCAATTGCCAGAACAGCAGCGTCAGGCGGGACATCAGGAGGCCTCCGCCGCTTGCGAAGACTGCGCGTAACCCTTCATCACTTCATCCTTCAGCACGCTCCAGATTTCCCGGTGCAGTTCGTGGAACTGCTTTTCCATCCGCACTTCCGAGATATCGCGCGGGCGCGGCAGGGCCACCTTCCAGTCGCCGATGATGCGCGCGCCGGGTCCCGCCGACATGATCACCACGCGGTCGGCCAGCGCGATCGCCTCTTCGAGATCGTGGGTCACGAACAGCACCGCCTTGCGGTCGGCGGTCCATAATTCCAGCAGCAGATTGCCCATGATCTGGCGGGTTTGGGCATCGAGCGGCCCGAACGGCTCATCCATCAGCAGGATCTTGGGATCGCGGATCAGCACCTGGGCGAGCCCAACGCGCTTGCGCTGCCCGCCGGACAGCATATGCGGATAGCGATTGCCGAACGCGCCGAGCCCGACCGACGTCAACCAGCCCTGCGCGCGCTCCAGTGCCATCGCCCGCGGCGCGCCCTTGATCTCGAGGCCGATGGCGACATTGTCGATCGCGGTCTTCCAGGGAAACAGCGCATCGGCCTGAAACAGATAGCCGGCGTCCCGATTGAGCCCGGTGAGCGGCTGGTCGAAAATCCGCACCGCGCCCGCGGCCGGCTTCAACAGGCCGGCGGCGACGTTGAGCAGCGTCGATTTCCCGCATCCGGTGGGACCCACGATGGCGACGAACTCGCCATGCGCGACCGAAAGCCGGGCCTTTTCCACCGCCGTATAGACCCGTGCGTCGGCCAAGCGGAATGCCACCGTCGCCTCATCAAGCGCGACCGCCGTAGGCTGTACCGTATCCAATGCGTCCCCTCCCCAATTTGGGTCATGCCTTAGCGGTTACGAACGATAAGTTCAACGCGGCACCGCAACGTGGTAATTGATCTTATTGCCATTCTTGGAGGCCGGGCCGCCACCCCGGTCACGACCCGTTTTGCCAGCTCGACCGGTCTGCTTTGGGGATCGCCAATCGACAGACCCATCGCCATGCAACGAATTTGGGTATCTACTGATCTGTTCGGAATTCATGCCGGAGACGTTCAATGAAGCGGGGGTTTCACCTCGTCGGATCGGCGGTACTGCTGGTCATCTCGTGGGCTGTGATCTTTGAGATTGGGTTTCGGCTGCAGCAGTATTTCGGTCCGCTGTACGATCTCGAAATGGCGAGCGTCAATTTGAACTGGCAATCCGACGTGGTGAACCATCAGCCGACACCGGAAGACCAGAATCTGTGCATCTACGGCGATTCGACCGGCTTCAGCTACAAGCGATCGTTTGACGCGAACGGCATCAGGATTACCGACGATACGGCACAGCAGGCCGAGTGCGAAAACCCGGTTTCGGTCCTGTTCCTCGGCGATTCCTTTATGGAAGGCTACGACGACAAGAACACGCTGCCGTATCACGTTGCAAAATACTTCAAGACAGAGCGCGGTACCTGCCTGAAGGCCTACAATGCGGGATATACCTCGTATTCCCCGGCCATCTTCGTGCCGCAGGCCAAGAAGCTGCTGCCGGTGCTGCGTCCCGACTATATCGTGGTCGACGTGGACGAAACCGATCTGTACGACGACTTCGCCCGATACCGCGGCCTGATTGTCCGCAACGAACGCGGACAAAATGTCGGCGTCAAGGCTTCACCGATTGGTCGCGAATGCAGTATCGGCCTGATGGAGGCCCGCAAGCATCCCTTGTACCTGATGCGCTTTGCGGCAAGGCTTTGGCATTCCTTTGTCCATATGCCAGCGGTAGTTGCGAAGAACCGATCGGACTTCACCCTGTTTTCCTATTCGCAGGACCAGGGCAGCGATCTCGAACGGAAATATGCAGAGCCGCTCCTGAGTTTCAGGAACAATCTGCAGGAGCTGGCTGAGGTGCTGAAGGATTACACCAGGGACGGCAGCCGCGTGCTGTTCATCTCTCATCCGCATCTCCAGCACCTCAAACCCGACGCCAAGGGCCGCCTGTGGAACAATCTCATCAGCTCTTCGGTGCAAAAAATTTGCGTCGCCAACAGCTTTCTTTTCTTCAATGCCACCGAGGCACTGAAGAAGCGGTCCGGATCGCGCCCCGAGCGCTTCTATTGGGGAGGTAACGATATGCATTTTAGTCATGAGGGGCTGGCGGAATATTCCGCTGCCGTCGCCGCGTTTATGGCCTCGGCGATGATCCCGAAGGACTGACCGCGTCACCTCAATGGCCTATCGGCCGACGAGGCCACCGAATGGCGTGACCGCGTGCCGGCGGCAGAAAAAGGTTGGCACCCGGCTCACGATTAGCCGATTGTTCGGCTATCGCTATTTCCCTTGCGGAGAATCGACGCCGAATGCCCGCCTCGTCTCTCATCTCCTACGCGCATGTCGGCAAGACCTTCGACGGTGGCCGAGGCGCGAACCGCGTGGTGGCGGTCGACGACGTCTCGCTCGATGTCGCCGAGGGTGAGTTCCTGGCCGTTGTCGGCGGCTCCGGGTCAGGCAAGACTACGCTGCTGCGGCTGGCCAACCGGCTGATCGAGGCCGACGAGGGCCACATCACGGTGGAAGGCGAAGACGTCCGCAATGTCGACCCGATCGGTCTGCGCCGGCGGATCGGCTACGTGTTCCAGAGCGGCGGACTGTTTCCGCATCTTTCCGTCGCCGGCAATATCGGCATCACGCCAAAGCTGCTCGGCTGGCCCGCGGACGAAATTGTGGCGCGGGTCGATGAATTGGTCGATCTGGTGCGGCTCGACCGCGCGCAGCATCGCGACCGGCTGCCGCATGAATTGTCCGGCGGCCAGCGCCAGCGCGTCGGCGTGGCGCGGGCACTGGCGGCGAAACCGCGCATCGTGCTGATGGACGAGCCGTTCGGCGCGCTCGACCCCCTCACCCGCGACGCGCTCGGCGACGATTATCGCGAATTGCACCGCAGGCTCGGGCTGACCACGGTCATGATCACCCATGACATGACCGAGGCCATTCTGCTCGCCGACCGCATCGCTATCATGCGCGGCGGACGGCTTCTGGCCCAAGGCACGCCCGCCGAACTCTCTGATAGCGGCGACGCTTACGTCGGCGAGTTGCTGCGCACGCCTCGGCGGCAGGCGGAACGGCTCGGCGCGCTGCTGCCGCGGGATGGCGCGGCATGAACCTGTTCGCCGATCCACGCTGGAGCGAGGCGCTCGGGCATCTGCCTGACTATCTCGGCAACCATGTCCGCGTCAGCGTGACCGCGCTGGCTCTGGGGCTCGCGGTCAGCCTGCCCCTCGCGATCATCGCGCACAATCGTCCGGTGATGCGCGGCGCGCTGCTCGGGCTTGCCAGCATCGTGCAGACCGTGCCAGGGCTGGCACTGCTGGCGCTGTTCTATCCGCTGCTGCTGGCGCTCGCGGCGGTGTCGCTGTCGTGGTTCGGATTTGGATTTTCCGCCTTCGGTTTCCTCCCCGCCGTGCTGGCGCTGGCGCTCTATTCGATGCTGCCGGTGCTGCGCAACACCATCACCGGCCTGCAGGGCGTCGATGCCGCGATCCTCGAAGCCGCCCAGGGCGTCGGCATGACGCCGCGGCAGTCGCTGTTCACGGTGGAGCTGCCGCTGGCATTGCCGGTCATGATGGCGGGCATCCGCACCGCGGCGGTCTGGGTGATCGGCACCGCGACGCTGTCGACGCCGATCGGCCAGACCAGCCTCGGCAACTACATCTTTGCTGGATTGCAGACCCAGAACTGGGTGTTCGTGCTGTTTGGCTGCCTGTCGGCCGCGGTGCTGGCACTGGCGGTCGATCAATTGCTGGCACTGATCGAAAGCGGATTGCGCCATCGCAGCCGCGTGCGCGCCATGCTTGGCGGCGCCGGCATCGCAGTGCTGGTCGCGGCGACGCTGGTGCCCGCCATGACGCGCTCGCAAACCAACTATGTCATCGGCGCCAAGACCTTTACCGAGCAATATGTGCTGTCGGCGCTGATGGCGCAGCGGCTGCGGGCCGCCGGGCTCTCCGCCAGCTCGCGCGAAGGCCTCGGCTCGAACGTGATCTTCGGAGCGCTGGCCGCCAACGACATCGATTTCTACGTCGATTATTCCGGCACGCTGTGGGCCAATCAGTTCCAGCGCAGCGATATCAGGCCGCGCCAGGAAGTGCTTGCCGAGCTGAAAACCATGCTCGCCAAACAGAACATCACGCTGCTCGGCGAACTCGGCTTCGAAAACGCCTATGCCCTGGTGATGCCGCGCAAACGGGCGGAGCAGCTCGGCATCCGCAGCATCACCGATCTGGCGCCGCACGCAGCCGGAATGTCAATGGCCGCGGACTACGAGTTCTTTTCACGGCCGGAATGGGCCGGGCTGAAAAAGGCCTACGGGCTGTCGTTCCGCGCGCAACGGCAGATGCAGCCGGACTTCATGTATGCCGCGGCGGCTTCCGGCGAAGTTGACGTGATCGCGGGCTACACCAGCGACGGACTGATCGCGAAATACGATCTGGTGGTGCTCGCCGATCCCAGACACGCGATCCCGCCCTATGATGCGATGGTGCTGCTTGCTCCCAAGCGCGCCGGCGATGCGGCATTGCGCGCGGCGCTGCAGCCGCTGCTCGGCAAGATCGATATCGCCGTGATGCGCGAGGCCAATCTGCGCGCCTCGGGCAACGACGCGACTTCATCGCCCGACGCGGTGGCGAAATGGCTGTGGGAGAAGATCGGGACGCGGTAGCCAGCCTGCGCTAAGGTGTCCCGGCCCACATGGAACTGCGCCGTGAATTTTTTGCGCTCTCTCAGACTGCCTGCCGCTTGTATCGCTGTTATGTCGGGACTGGTACTCGGAATGGCCAACGCCACCGCAGCTTCGCTGCCCGCACGCGTCACCTTCGCCAGTGCCGACGGGCGGACGACGCTGGTCGGCTATGTCTTCACGCCGGAAGCGCCGCATGCACCGCGCGTGCCTGCGGTGGTAATGATGCATGGCCGCGCCGGCGTCTATTCCTCGGCCGCCAACGGCAAATATGACGCCTCGACGCTATCGAAACGCAATCAGCAATGGGGACACATCTGGGCCCGGCAAGGTTATCTCGCCATCCTGGTCGATGGTTTTGGTCCTCGCGGCTATCCAACTGGTTTTCCCCGTTTCAGCTACGATTCCCGGCCGGATGAATTGAATGAAATCACCATTCGTCCGCTCGACGCCTATGGCGCGCTCGCTTACCTGCGGACACGCAACGACGTGATCGCCGATCGGGTCGCGTTGCAGGGCTGGTCCAACGGAGGTAGCGCCACGCTGGCGACGATGTCGGTGATCGCGCCCGGCATCACCGCGCCGACGCCCGCAACCGGCTTCCGGGCCGGATTGGCGTTCTACCCGGGCTGCGGCCTGAAAGGCCAATTCGCCGACGGGATCAAGCCTTACGCGCCGGTGCGCGTGTTGCATGGATCGGCCGACGAGGAAGTCTCGCCGCGGCGCTGTGCCGACTTCGTCGCCAAAAGCCGCGCGATCGGTGGCGACATCCAGTTCCAGCTCTATCCCGATGCGGCGCATGGTTTCGACGATCCCAGTCCCTCGCGCCAGAGCGACGCCGCCAATGCATCCGCGACCCGCGACGCGATCGCGCGCGCGATTGCGTTCTTTGCAAGCGTGCTGAAGCCGTAGGCTCTTGTGCGGGACGGCAGCCTGCTTGAAATCCGGCATCAAAGACTGGCAAAAAGCGATCGAGCAAGCCGGAATTCAAAACCGGTAGCCGCGTCACCCTTCACCGGGCCACCGATCTGGAGAATGCTTTGATGACCGCACCCTCGACCAATCCCCGCCACTGGAATGTGGGCCTCGTCGGCTACGGCGAAGTGGGTCGCATTCTCGCCGAGGACCTGCGCAAACAGGACGTGAAGGTCGCGGCCTACGATATTAAGCTGCGCAGCGATCAGACAGGCTCCGCCCTGCGCGACCATGCTTTCGCACATGGTGTCGCGCTTGCGGCCTCCCATGCCGATCTCGCCGCGAGTGCCGATTTCATCGTTTCCGCCGTCACCGCGAGCCAGGCCGTCCCGGTCGCGCAGGCTTGCGCGCCGGCCGTGAGGCAGGATGCCTGGTTCCTCGATTTCAATTCGGCATCGCCGGGCGCCAAGCAGCGCGCCGCCGCCCTGATCGACGGCAAGGGCGGCCGCTATGTCGAAGGCGCAGTGATGACGTCGATCCCGCCGTACCGCATCAAGGTGCCCTTGCTGCTTGGCGGCGCCGGTGCCGAGGCGCTCGCGCCGCTGCTGGTGGAACTCGGCTTTGACGCCAAGGTGGCAAGCCGGGAATTGGGCGTCGCTTCGGCGGTCAAGATGTGCCGCAGCGTGATGATCAAGGGCCTGGAGGCGATGGTGATCGAGAGTTTTACGACCGCGCGCGCCTATGGCGTCGAGGACGCGGTGCTGGCGTCGCTCACTGAGACCTTTCCCGGCATCGATTGGGAAAAACAGGGCGCCTATTTCTTCCAGCGCGTGATCGAGCATGGCCGCCGCCGCAGCGAGGAGGTTCGCGAAGTGGCTGAAACCGTGCGCGAGGCTGGCCTCACACCATGGTCGGCGGAAGGCACCGCTGAACGCCAGGCCTTCATCGCTGATCTCGCCGACGAAGGCCTGTTCGGTGCGAAAGGCACCGAGGCGTTTGCCCGCAGCCCCGACTGGCGCGTGGAGGCCGACCGGATCCTTGCCGCTGTGAAGAAGAAATAAGTGATGCCGAAACGTAGGGTGGGCAAAGGCGCACTTAGCGCCGTGCCCACCATTGCTCTCCGAATTCAATGGTGGGCACGCTAGCGCTTTGCCCACCCTACGCCACTACAGCCCGCGCACCAGCCCGGCGTCGATCAGGAGGCGGTTGAAGCGCCTGGCTTCCGCGCCGTCCTTGCAGGCATAGAACACGCCCTTGCATCGCAGCATGATGCTCTTCTGCTCCTTGAACGACGGATCGAGCGGAACGCCGGCGGCGTCCTGGATGACGAGCGGAATGTAGGCGGCGTCGAGGGTTGCGAGGGCCGACGACAAATCGGGCGGCTGGAAGTTGATTCCATCCAGCGCATAGTAGGTCGAGAAGTAACGCGGATCCGCGCTCATCAAACGTTGCCCCAGCAGTTTCCGGTCGATGCCGGGCTCGAGCAGTTTCTGCGAGATTGCCGGTTGATGATCGCCGAAGCGCAGCACCAGGAACGACTGGTCCGGATAGTCGCGCGCCAGCCGTGCGGTGAAATCGCGGTAGTCCTTCGCCGTCATGCTCTGGCGGCGGATATACTCGTCGATCTCCGGCGTATTTCCCGGCGGTTTCCAGTCCGGCGTCAGATCGGGCCGGTAGACACTGGTCCAGGGAAAATGATTGGCCGTGAGATACACGAACATGAAGACCGGCGACTGTGACGCTTGCTCATCAGCAAACGTCTTCAAGGCCTGATCGAAGTAGAACTTGTCGGGCTGCATGTCCTCATCGACGCCCATGTCGGCCATGTCGATGAACCTGTTGACGCCGACACCCTTCTGGAACGCCCGCGCGCTGAGGAAGTCGCCATAGGTCGGATAGAGCGAGACGGTCTTGTAGCCGCAGCGCTGCAGCGCTTGCGGCAGGCCACGCTCGATGCGGTTCGCGGTGATCCTCGTGACGTAGAACTTCAGATCGCCGAACGAGCGCGCCGACATGCCGGTCAGGACATTGAACTCGGTGTACCAGGTCGGGCCGCCTGTCGCCTCCGCGATCATGATCCGTCGCTTGCCGTCGGTGGACTTGAAGTAGTCGGAATATCCCGGCGGCACTTTGACGCCGGGCGCGGCCGAGATGTCGAAGCTCGACTCGTCGAGCAGCATGATGATGTGCGGCCGCTTTGCAGCGGCATCGCATTTTGCGTCTGGCGGCAGCGCCGGCCGGACCGTGGCGTGCGCTCCCGGGGCCAGGCCAAGCGAGCCGCTGGCCGGCGGATCGGCCTCGATCCATCCGGTCGAGGCCAGCCGCGACACCGCGACCACGCCCGAGCGCGCGAGGTTGGAAATATGATTGATGCCCTGGAACGGCTCCCAAGGCTGCTCGGGCGCAGCGAGCGATATCGCCGACATCGAGACGGTCGAGGCGGCAAGAACCGCCAGCACCGGGCCGCGAGCTGCACGAAGCGGATCGGCGCGCCAGATCACCCACAGCAGCGGAACGGCAATCACCGCCGCCACGATCAGCTGCGTCCGCAACTGTGGAAACACCGAGAGCAGAAACGAAAGCGTATCGCGATCGATGATCAGGAAATCGAGGAAGGTCAGAGATAGCTGCAAAATGTCGAACTTGAAGCGCGACAGCACGATCAGCAGCACCACCAGAACCAGCGCCAGCGCCGCGGCGACGCCGGGCCGCCGCAGCACCAGCAGCAACAGGCAATTCACAAAAACCCACGCCAGCAGCGCGAGCGTGATCCCAACAAATCCGTATTCCGTGCCGAGCAGGACAGCCAAGGCCGCAAGATGCAACGCGGCGACCACGCCGACGCCGGCATAGAACCAGACCCCGCGTGATGCTGTATCACCGGTCCGGTTCACTGCAGGTTTGGCGGAGGCTGGAATGCTGCCCTCCCTTGTTGCTAGAGGTTTTTCACGTAACCGGCGTCGATCAGGAGCCGGTTGAAGCGTCGGGCTTCCGCGCCGCCCTTGCAAGCATAGAACACGCCCTTGCAGCGCAGCATGATGCTCTTCTGCTCCGAAAAGGAGGGATCGAGCGGGATGCCGGCGGCCTCCTGGACCACCAGCGGCAGATAGGCCGCGTCGACGGTTTCCATCACCGCAGGGCTCTTGACCGGTTCGAAGTTGATGGCGTCGATCGCATAATAGGTCGTGAAATAGCGTGGATCGTAACTCTCGAATTTCTTGCCGGCGGCGGTCTCGTCAATCCCGGGATCGAGAACATGCGACGAGAATTCCGGCTGATGGTCGCCATAGCGCACGATCAGGAACGGCTGCGCCGGGAATTTCTTTTTCAGCCCCGCGACGAACGCCGAATAGTCGTTGGCGCTCATGGTCTGCCGGCGCACATATTCATCGACCACGGGCGCGTTGCCGGGCTTCGACCAGGATGGCGTCAGGTCCGCACGAAACGGCGTCTCCCACGGGAAGTGATTGGCGGCGAGATAGACGAAAATGAATTGCGGGTTCAATGCTGCGTTCTGGGACAGAAGGTTCAGGGCCTTGTCATAGAAGAAGCTGTCGGGCTCGATGCCCTTGGCGCCGAGATCGCGTGCATCGTAGAATTTCTGGATGCCGGTGGTGGTGTGGAAGCCGCGTGCGCTCATGAACGCGCCGTGGGCGGGATAGAGCGAGGTCGTGCTGTAACCGCAGCGGCGCAGCGCGAGCGGCAAGCCGCGCTCGACGCGGCCCGCTGCGATACGGGTCACGAAGTAGGAAAACCGGCCGAACGAGCGCGACGAAAGCCCGGCCAGCACATTGTATTCGGTGAACCAGCTCGCCCCGCCGCTGCTTTCGGCCACGAACTTGCGTGCCTTGCCGTCGAAGGAGTCGAAATGACTGCCGTAGCCCGCCGGCACCTTGACGCCCTGCGCCTGGCGAATGTCGAAGCTCGACTCATCATGGACCATGATGATGTGCGGCCGCCGCCCCGCCGGGGCGCATGAATCCACCAGCGGCAGCTTGAGGCGACCGGCGGCGACGGCGTCGGACTCCATGAAGCCGTAGTTGACGAAATCCGAGACCGCGGTAACGCCGGAACGGGCGAATTTGGACAGATAGCCGTCCGGATAGTAGCCGCGCCAGGCCTCGTCCGGCCAGGCAAAGGCGTATCCGGTGAGCGCGGCAAGGCAGGCGAGCATCCCCGCCAGCGCCGGCAACCGGCGGATCCGGAACGGATCGAGCCACCACAGCGCATACATCAGCGGGATCGTCACAAGGCCCGCCGAGATTACCGACCAGCGCAGGTTCGGAAAGATCGTAAACAGGAAAGCCGCACTGTCGCGATCGATCACCATCAGATCGACGAAGTTCGCGGTCATCTGCACGACGCCGTGCTTGAACTGCGACAGCAGCACCAGCGCCACGACCAGCGTCAGCGACAGCGCGCCCGATAGCGCGGGCCGGCGCAGCAGCGCGATGAACAGCAAGTTCAGGATGCCCCACGACAGTGCGAAGCACAGGCGCGAGCCGAAATCGGCCTCGGTCTGCAGCATGACCGCCAGCGCGGCCATATGCGGCGCGGCGACGGCCAACAGCCGCCATATGCCGATCGCGGCAATGCCGGCGGTAACCGCAGCGGTGGCAGAGGGACCTGGGTTTGGCGCGGGCGCCATGGGCGGAACGCAACACTACCCGGCGCAACGCAAATGCCTTGGCTGGCGACGGCCAGGAGACCCACGACGCAGCCGGAACCTGGATCGTGTCATGAAAACGTAGTGTAAACGTCATGAACAGGCAATGAATTTGCCGTTGCAACGCGAAGCTTTAGTGAATCCGGCTGACGCTGGCCCACGCCGCCAACTTCCGGCCAGCTCTTCGCGCTCCCTACCAAAGGCGAAGGACCGTCACGGGCGAAACCTGATTTCGTGACTTTTTGTCAGGTATCAGACAGACAACCGTTTCTGGACGGCGGTATTTTTTGGCATGCCGAGGACCAGAGCTGATCCAGAGCTGTTGCCGATCCACCGTCCGCGCTGCCCTGACTGCCAAACGCGGATGCTGACGGTTGCCGTGTCGGCTGGACCGGAAGGTTTCGAGCATCGAAATTATCAATGCCCGAAGTGCGCCCATGCCGAAACCAGGATCGAGGCGATCGACCCGCTGGATACGATGGCCGTGGCTCGGACAGCTCTCGAGCCGGGACGGTTGCCCCAGCAGGAAGCCGCGCCAGGCCCGGTCTTCGACAATCCGACCAAAACCCAGCCGAAGCGTTAGATCCATGGCCCGACCGATCAAGAATCCCCGCCCCAAGCTCGATCTCGAAACCGAAGCACTGGCCGCGCTTGAAGCAGCCCGCACCATGGCTCCCGGCCCGGAGCGTACCGAAGCGATGAAACGCGCCGGCATTCTGCAAAACGCCGTGGACATGCAGGGCATGTTGTTTGCGAAGCGGGGCCGGCCACCGAAGGCCTGAGCCAAGCCAGACCGTCAGCCACGGAAAACGTCAGCCCGCCCCGAGGAAAAATAGGATCGCGAAGAATATCGAGACGGCGATCACGACGGTCCACGCAGAGGCGCCTGCGACCCGGATCGCGATCTCCGTCAAGCTCAGGGATTTCGTCAAACCGGCGGCCGGACATTGGTCGTCAGCCGCACGACGGCTTCGGATTTCAGCGGGTCGGCAACCGTCATGGTCTCGATCGCGCTGCATTTCGGGCATTCGAAAGTCCGCTCCTCCGACCCGTCAGACAAAGGCGCTAGTCGAGCCAGCATCATCCGGGTGAGGCACCTGCCGCAGCGCGGCCGTTCGATCGCGGAAAGGGGGACGTCCGGCATTTTGGACATGATCCTTCCTTCATGCATATCTCGCCGGCTGGTTTGATCGGGCCCTGCTCGTCGGCGCGCCAAACGGCATCCTGCAAAATGGAGGTTCCCGAGCCCGTTGTAATCCTGTCGGATCGTTCGCCGAATGAGTTCCTGCGTCTGTCCGCTACCCGACATAGTTGGATTATTTTCTTGCTATGTCCGGTAGTTGACGTACCGTCCCGCAATTATCGGGTATCCCGCCAAGGCACCGATAGCTGAGAGTAGTTCGCGCTCCCGCCTGTCACCAGGAGCGCATTTCATGAATCAATTGCTCAGCCTTTTCCCGCCGTCCGACATGAAACTTCTCGGTCCGCATTTGAAGGCCGCACAATTCGACCAGCACAGGGTGTTGTTCGAGGCGGACCAGCGAATCCGCCACGTCTACTTTCCGACCAGCGCCGTGGTGTCGCTCGTGATCACGCTGTCGACCGGGGAAATGGTCGAAGCGGCCATGATCGGCAAAGACGGTGTGGTGGGTGCTTCCGCAGCGCTTGACGGGAAGATAGCGGTGAGCCGCGGCATCATTCAGCTCAGCGGCGAAATTGTCGTATGCGACGTCGAAGCCCTGAAATCGGTCGCAATACAAAGCCCGAAACTGCTTGCCCTGCTCATGCGGCACGAACAAACGGTCTACGCCCAGGCCCAGCAATCCGCGGCATGTTTTGCCACGCATCAGGTGGAAGCGCGGTTCTGCCGCTGGTTGCTGCGCGCGAGAGATTTGTCCGATAGTGATTACCTGCCGTTCACGCAGGAATATCTCGGCGAGATGCTGGGCGTCAGACGAACGAGTGTGACCGCGGTCGCCAGGACATTGCAGGAGGCGGGACTGATCAAATATGCCCGCGGCAAGATCCAGATCGTGGATGCAGAAGCGCTGCAGGCGAATGCCTGCGAATGCTACGGTTCGGTCAAGACGCATTATGAAAGGCTGATCGGGCCTCTCAAGAAGTAACCGGCAGGCTGATGCGTTGCGGACGCCGCTCTATTGGTTGCATGGCTTCAGCGTCTTGACCGCGGTTTCCGCCTCGGCTCTCGTTTTGTAGATCGTATCGCTGGCCACCGTGATGTTGGGTGTATCGGTGCGAGGGGTCTTGTCGACCACCGTGCAGGTCTTCGTCAGCGAGTTCAGCACGATGTAGAATGCGGGGACGTTTCCCGCAGGCTGGGCGAGACCGGCACCGTTCAGGGTCAGCACGAAGATCGCGCAGAACAGGCTTCGTTTCATGGCAGTCTCCGTTAGCCGCTTTCGAGGCGAACAAGGCTCAGGACGAGCACCAGCAGGATCGCGCCGATAAGCCCGCCAAAGAAGATCCACTTCCTGAGCGGCGTATTGAGGATCACCTCGGCGCCTCGCGCCTTGTCGGCGGGATAGGGTTCTTTTGGCGGTGGTGCGGGTTGCGCAGGACCTTCTCTGACCACGGGCGCCTCCCGGTTCAGGATGCAGTCTTTAAATTGTGCAGCAGCGAACGGTGGCGGAACGCCTTGCCGCCCTTGTCAACGCGCGGCGAGATTGCCGGTTCCGGCTTCGTGCATTACGCGCGGCGGAAACCTCCTCAAACGCATCAAGCGGATTTGCCGGGAACTTTGGCGATACCTTCGATGAAGAGATCGAGGATGCCTTCCGCGGTGCTTTCGGCATCCGCGCCGGCGACGCCCCAGCGCGGAAAATGACCGTCGATATTCATCCGGGCGAAGCCATAGACCAGCGCCCGGCCGGCGATCTGCACCTGTTTCAGGTCCACCGAGCGCAATTGCCCCTGTGCAAACGCTTCCGCCAGCGTGCGCTCGGTAAGGTCGATCAGTTCGGCATTGTCCTGCGAGACGCCGGCTGCCTTGTCGTGATCAAAAAAGCGGCGGCTGGAAATGATCTCGAAATGGGTCGGGTTCTTCATCGCCCAGCGCAGGTAAGCGAGCCCCAGGCAGCGGAACCGGCCCAAGGGATTGTTGGCCGGATTGTTGGCCGGATTGTTGGCCGGTGCCTCGACCAGCGCCGCTTCGATCTCGGCCCGGAACCTGCGCTGCGCCTCCTCGGCGACCGCGTTCATCAGGGCGTCGCGGCTGGGAAAGTGCCGGAACGGCGCTCCCGGCGACACCCCGGCGCGGCGGGCAGCCTCGCGGACACTGACCGCGTCAGGACCGCCCTCGCCGACCAGTTGCAGCACGGCGTCGATCAGCACCCGGCGGAGATCGCCATGATGATAGGGCTTTGGCGCCGACGCGCGCGCCGTGCGGCGGCGCGGCTTGGCCGGCAGTTTTGCGGACGGAGGCTTGGCCGAGGAGCGCATCGTCCCTCCTAACATCACTCTCTTGTGAATGTAAGCATCGATTACACGGATTGACGATGCGTGACGCGCATATGTAACTGATGATTACATTTACTTGCAGGGGGAGAGCGATGTCGGAAAGCCGTCAAAACTGGTTCGAAGGCTGGCGGCTGTTTGCCGTGCTGGCGCTGACCCTGCTCGCGCTTAGCATCTGGATCGCCGGCATGCGGCAATTCGAGGTCGATGGCGTGCGCATGGTGATCCGCTTCACGGCGCGGACCTCGCTGCTGTTCTTTTGTCTTGCCTTCAGCGCCGCCGCGCTGGCGCGGCTCTGGCCCAACGCCTGGACGCGATGGCAGCGCCGCAACCGCCGTTACCTCGGCGTGACCTTTGCAGCCTCGCACGGCATTCATGCGATTGCGATCGCCGCCTTCGCAATGATGGATCCCGCGGGCTATGCGGCCGCGACATCGCCCGCCTCCTACATTTTCGGCGGCATCGGCTATGCCGTCATCATCGCGATGACGGCAACGTCATTCGACCGGTCAGCCAAAGCCCTCGGCGCGAGTGCCTGGCGCAGGCTGCATCTGATCGGCGGCTATTATCTGCTGTTTCAGTTCACGGTCTCGTTCGGCAAGCGAGTTCCCGACATGCCGCTATACGCGCTGTTCCTGATCCCGCTGCTGGCGGTGTTCGCCTTGCGGATGATCAGCATGGCCGCGGCGCGAACGCCGCGCACGGTGCAGACGGGATGACGGCCGCTACGCCTGCGTGCTGGTCATATCAGATCAGATGAAACGTGCGGCCCAATCGGCGATGAATCGTGATCACGGCGCGATCGACGTCGCTGATCAGGCTGTCGCCGAGCGCGACGCTCGGGATTTCCCAGTTGCGGCCGCCGCGGACGCCCGGCACCGGTTGAAGACCGGTGATGCGCGCCGTTTCGCATCCCGGTTGATCGCCAAGCGCCTCGTTGACGAGTTCGGTCAGCTCCGCGTTGGTCTTGCCGATCGTCGTCATGCTTGCGGCGTCAGGCCGAGGCGCCTGGCGATGATCTTGTCGACGGTGCGCTTGGGCAGCAGCGCCGCCGCCAACACCTGAAGCGGATCGGGCACGATCGAATAGCGAACCTTGGGATTTGGCAGCGTCAGCGCGTCGAAGATCTTCGCGGCGATTTTCTCCGCGGGCAATCCGATCGAACCAAGCTGCAGCATGTAGGCGCGGACCTTTTGCAGCGCCGGAAAGAACGGCGAGTTCTTGTAGCCGGATATGTCGACTTCCTCGGCCTTGCTCCAGATCGGCGTTTTTACCGCGCCGGGCGCGATGATGATGACGTCGATCCCGAACAGCATCAATTCGCGGCGCAGGCTCTCCGACAGCCCCTCGATCGCGTGCTTGGAGGCCGCATAGGCCGACGTCATCGGGACGCCATTTTTGCCCGAGACCGAGGAGATCATGACGACGCGCCCCTTTGGTCCCTTCAGTGACGGATCGGCGCCGAGCAGCGGGCCGAACGCCTGCGTCGCGATAACCGGCCCGATCACATTGACCTCCATCTGGCGGCGGAATTCGTCGGCCGCGAGTTCAAGCACGGGACCCGCCACCGCGATGCCGGCATTGTTGACGAGGCCCGCGAGCGTTTCGCCGCTCAATTGGCTGCGCACCTCGCGCGCGGCGGCCAGCACCGCGGCCTCGTCGGTGACGTCGAACCGCAGCGGCGTGAAATTGGCGCCGAACTCAACCCTGAGGCGGTCCGCGTCGGCCTGCTTGCGGACGCTGCCGAACACGCGAAAGCCACGATCGAGCAGCAGTTTCGCGGCAGCCCAGCCGATGCCGGTGGATGCACCGGTGATGACGACGGATCTCATGATTGTCTCCCCTCTGTGAGGCGGGGTTGATGTAATAGAGAAGTGCAATGCGCGGCGGCGGCGGCCAACATTCCCGTCACGACGGTGCGCGCGCCCGCCCCCGTTCTTGCTGGAGGGTTTGAGGAACGCAAGTCCGGCAGCCTTAACAGAATTCATCGTGAAAAAATCCTTAGCGCCGCGCGTCATGAACCGCCTCCTCGGCAGCGGACCAGGCTTGATGGCCCGTTGTCGGAGCGCTTCGCCTTCGAGTTTTTTCCGCAACGGTTTGGAGAGGATAGCTGCCGGTCAAAACACCGAAAACGGCGCAAATCATGCGAATGCCGCGGTTAGGCGCTGATCACGGCGCAATATAACGGCATGCAGCGTCGCGAGTGTGGTAAAGCAATCGGGAATGCAAAGCGGACAATGTTCGGCGCACGCATGCGGCGAACTTGCAGCGATGGCTGCGAATTTCGCAATTGCCTGTTTTCAGTGCTGTCGTTCCGCATTTCTACGGGCTTTCGCCTTAACGCTCGCGAAAGACCGCGCTCGCCATTGTGCGTGCTGAAGTTGAAACAACAAACAGGCTGCCACAATGGCGCAACAGCCGGCTCACTCGATTATCGCCGAACTCGAAGATGCCGTAAGGGGTGGCTCGCCAGCCCGGCGCGTCGAAACCCTGCGTCAGGTCACCGATCTCTTCCTCAATGACGGCGAACGCCTCAGCGAAGACCAGGTCAAGGTGTTTGACGACGTGCTCTGCCTCTTGATCGCACGCGTCGAGACACGGGCGAGAACCGAGCTCAGCAAGCGGTTGGCGCCGCTCGACTACGCGCCGTTCGAAGTCATCCAATATCTCGCATGGGACGACGAAATCGCCGTCGCCGGCGAGGTGCTCACCCATTCCAGCCGCATCAGCACCGAAGCGCTGGTCGAGATCGCCAGCAGCAAGGGCCAGGACCATCTGCTCGCGATTTCGGCGCGCGACAATTTGCCGGAAGCCGTCACCGACGTGATCGTCGATCGCGGCCAAACCAAGGTCATCCGCAGGCTCGCGAAGAACGCGACCGCGCGGTTCTCCGAAGCCGGCTATTCCGGCATGGTCGCCCATTCCGAAGCTGACGACGAACTGGTCGAGATCCTCGGCCTGCGCCTCGATCTTCCCGTCAAATTCCTGCGCGACCTGCTGCGACGCGCCAAGGACGCCGTTCGCGCGAGGCTTCTGGCCCTTGCGCCGCCGGCGCTTCAGGAAGAGATCCGGCGGGTGATCGAAGACATCGTGCGCGAGGGACCTCCGTCCGGGCGCGACTTCCGCGTGGCCGAAGAACTGGTCAGGCTGATGATGGAATTGAAAGAGCTGGACGACGCGGCCGTCTATGGTTTCGCCGAGGCGAAGAAGTTCGACGAGGTCATGGTCTCGCTCGCGGTCCTCAACGACGTGCCGGCCGAAATGATGGCCCGTCTGATCGAAGGGCCGCGCGCCGACCTTATCCTGATTCCCTGCCGCTCCGCCCGCCTGAACTGGCCGACGGTCGAGAGCATCCTGCGCAACCGCCCGGTGAAGCGCCGCATCGACGACCAGACCCTGGCCGTCGCCGAGCGGGACTACAAGCGACTGTCGATGGAGACCGCCCAGCGCACCGTGCGCTTCTGGCAACTTCACAACAGGATCGAGCGCTAGGCGTCTCGCCCGCCGCCGGAGGCCGGTTCGGAGCCGTGAGCTAGTGCCGGCTCCCGCGCTCCCGTAGCCGGTAGAACTGCAGTGCGGTTCTTGCGGTCTTTGGCTGCAGCCGGAAAAAGCTCGCGAACCGTTCGTCCAACCATTCTTTCGTCACGCCGCCGCGCGTGGCGTGCAAGATCAGGATGACCTTTGTCGTTTCCCACGAAAGGTCGATGGCCTTGGCAAGAATAAGAAGCTGCTCGGTCTCGCTCTGAACCAGCGCGCGCTCAACCAACCCGATCGGCAAATCGCACATCAGCGAAAGCGCCACCGCCGTTTTATCGAAACTCCCCTCGCGGGCGAAACCGAGCAACCGCGCCTCGTCGAGCTGTCCGAGCGCATGCAACGCGTGCACATTGGTCAGCGCCTGCGCATGCTCGTGAGAGCCTGCGCGCGCGGTCGCCTGAACTCCCTCCGAAGCGTCCGCGACCGCGCTCCGGATCAGCGCGGCTTGTCTCGGATTGGCCGCCTCAAGTCTGCGTCGCACCGTTTCGGAAGCCTGCGCAAACAGTTTCAGCAGATCCTGGCGGGGGATGTCGGGGCGCGACCAGACGCACAATGCGAGATCGCCGCTATGTTGCGCTTTCTTCACGAGTGCAGACATGCCGGACGTGGAAAATTTCGCGCCGCGGTTACCGGCGGTGCTGACAACGACCTCATGATCGCCCCGATCGACCAGAATATCGGTCACGGCCTCGGTCAAGACGCTTCGCGCGGAAATGGCCAGCAGGTGACCCTGCCCCCGGGTTCGCGCATTCTCCACCAGCGTCGTCTCGTCGAGCCGACCGGAATGAGTCAGGACCGGCGCGGCGACCTCGATCGCGTCGTCGAATGCCAGTTTGCGGATCACCTTGCCGGGCGCGTCGGCCACCCCGGCGAGCCGGCTCCCGAAAGCCACGCGGGCGGCAAGCTCGATGGTTTCGACGAGCTTGCACATGACCTCGTCGAACAGGTCGATCTGTTCGTCGGAAAACCCGCCCGAACCGTGGATAAAAAGGTCCGTGACACGCCGCAGGACTTCACCCCGCTTTGACAGATCCCTGCTCGCCAGCACGTTTTCGAGCTGATTTATCAGGCTTTCCTGCGCAGTCATGATATGGGTCCAGATATGGCGATTGCGAACGCGTTATAGCGACGGTCAGGCAACATTCTTCGTCAACGGGAATACCGATTCGAGATCGAGTTCGAAGTGCGGAACAGGCCGGCCAAACAGATATCCTTGGGCAAAATCCACCCCGAGGGCCAGCAAGGCTTCGAACTGCTCGCGGCTCTCGACGCCCTTGGCCGCCGTCGCAATGTCGAGGCCGCGCGCCAGCGCAAGCACGGAAGCGACGACCGCCGCACAGTCCCGGCGGTTCGCAATGCCCTGCGTGATCGGCCTGTCGATCTTGATCTTGTCGAATGGAAAGTTCGTCAGGTAGCTGGCCGCGGAGTATCCCGCGCCGCAATTGTCGAGCACGATCGAGACGCCTAGATTCTTCAGTTGCCGAATGGTGAGCAGATGCGCCGCCTGCTTCCTTTCCAGCAGCGCAGCATCCGCTATTTCGAGCTCCAGCCGATCCGGCGAAAGGCCTGATTCAACCAGCGCGCATAAAATGACGTCGAACAGATTGCCCTTGTCGAACTGAGCTGCCGAGATGTTGACGGCAATCCGGATATGCGGCGGCCAGGCTGCGGCGTCGAGGCACGCCTGTTGCAGGATCCATTCTCCGAGCGGCTGCATCAACCCCGTCGATTCCGCCAGCGGAAGGAATTGATCCGGCGCGAGCATGCCTCTCGACGGATGATGCCAGCGCACAAACGTCTCGACGCCGCTTACGACGCGTGTCCTGGCATTGACGACAGGCTGATAGTGCAGTTCGAATTCGCCGCGCGACATCCCCTCGCGCAACTCGCTCTCCAAGGACTTCTGGATGTCCGCGGCTTCGGTCAATTCGGGCTGGAACACCCGGAAATCGTTTCGTCCTCCCGATTTCGCGGCATAGAGGGCCATATCCGCCTTCTGCAGCAGAGAGGCGGCGTCGTCGCCATGTTCCGGTGCAAAGGCAATGCCAATGCTGGTTCCGACGCCGACCTTGCTGCCGTTGAGGTCGAACGGCTGCTCAATCAAGCCGATGATCCGAAGCGCGAGTGCGATGGCGGCCTCGCGCTGGTCGCTTTCGTGCTCCTGGATGATCGCGAATTCGTCACCGCCCAAACGAGCCACCACGTCGGTATCGCGAAGCGACGACTTCAGCCGCTGCGCGACTTCGATAAGCAACTGATCGCCGGCGGGATGTCCCAGCGTATCGTTGACATTCTTGAACCTGTCGAGGTCGAGCATCAGCACGGAAAAATGGACGCCATGGCGCTGCAGGCGCCTGGCCGCCTCATCGAGTTTTTCGGAAAATAGCGCGCGGTTCGCAAGACCCGTGAGCAAATCGTGCTGCGCCAGGAACGCGATCCGCTTTTCGTTCCGCGCCCGATCCGTGATGTCCTCATGCGTCGTAAGCCAGCCGCCATTCGCCATCATGTGACGGGCGATCGCAACCACGCGCCCATCGGCGAGCTCGCGAATTTCCTTCGTCTCCTTCACATTCTTTTTGAGGTAGGTTTCAGGCGCGACGTCCGAGAAATTGGTGCCCTTTTCGCGGCGATACTCCAGAATCTGCGCGAGCGAGATTCCCGGCTTTATCTGATCGCGGTTGAGATGATAGATGTCGCCATAGCGCGCATTCCAAACCACGACCTTCTGCTCTGCGTCGAACATGCAAAGCCCTTGCGACATATTGTTGAGCGCGGCGTCGAAGCGCACGTTCATGGCTTCGAGTTCGGCGGCCTTCTCCGCCAGTAGCCGCTCGCCGCGCTTCTGCTCGGTGACGTCTTCATGGGTCGCGACCCAGCCGCCTTCCGGCAGCGGCTTGCGTTGAATGAATATCTCCCGGCCATCGGACGGCCGGTAATCCTGCCTCGGTGTCGTCGGCATCAATTGGACGTGTTGATCGACGGTGAGATTGCTGGTTTCGCCGCGGTCAGCATAGTGCTGCAGGATGTGCTCCAATGGCGTGCCCGGCAGAACCAGTTGGTCCGGCAGATTGTACATCTCCTGGTAACGGCGGTTGGAGATCACCAGCCGCTTGTAGGCGTCGAACAGGCACAGCCCCTGCGACATGTTGTTGATGGCGACATCGAACCGATCGTTGATGCGCTTCACTTCCGCGGCGCTCTCGACCAGCAGCGTGTCGGCGCGCCGCTTCTCGGTGATGTCCTCATGGGTGGCAACCCAGCCGCCGTCTTTCATCGGCGTGCGCATTATCCTGATGATCCGGCCGTCGGCGAGCGTGAGCAAATGCTGCGTGCGGTTCTTTGCGCCTTCAAGAAAGCGGTCGAGGTTGAAATCAGTTCCCTCGGTCTTGTAGTTCCTGAGAATGCGGCTGAGCGGCGTTCCGGGCTTCACCTGATCCGCCGTCAGTTCGTACATCTCGCTATAGCGGCTGTTCGACACCAGCAATTCTCCATGGGCATCAAACATGCTGAGGCCATGCGGCATATTGCTCAGTGCCGCGTCGAAGCGCGCATTTGTACTCGCAAGGGCCCGCGTCTTGGCGGCGATGGCGTTGGCCTGCCGAACCAGCACAAATGTGCCGAGCAGGATGACGGTGACGATCGCGAACACCAGCAGGCCGAATGTGTAGAGGTGCCGATACCACGACGCCAGCACTTCGCTGCGGGAGTAGGTCACGATCAAGACCAGCGGCAACCCGGATACGGCCTTGTAGCCCGCAATGCGAGACACGCCGTCAACGAAGCTTGTCGTCTCGTAGGAGCCCGTCTCCGATGCCGGCAGGTATTTGGAAAGCAGCGCACTATCCGAGAAGGACTTGCCGAGCGCCTCTTTTCTTTCAGGCTGCCTCGCCATGATCCGACCCTCGCGGTGCAGCAGCAATACGGATCCGCCCTTGCCGATATCGATCGAGCGATAGATCTTGGTGAAATAGGATTGATCGAGCGGCGCGGTGACGATCCCCGCAAAACTGCCGTCGGCGTTGCTTAGCCGTCGCGATGCCGCGGTAAGCCATTTGTCGCCGGCAGCTGAAAGATAGGGCGGCGAAACATACAGGCGGTTTTCGCCGCTATCGCGCTGGGCCGCGAAATGCGCCATGTCGGATATGTTGCTGCGCGGCAGCGCACGGTCATAGGAATGCGCCAGTACCTGCCCCGATGCATCGGTCCACCCGACGGCGACCAGGACGGGTGAGCTCTTTTGCAGTTGGCGCAGGTTGGTGTTGGCTGCGCCTGGATCGGCATTGTTCCCAGACAGGCTGTTTCTGCGAATTGCCGCAGCTTCGAGCAGCGCACGATCGACATCCTCGAACGTCAGCGCCGCATGCTCGGCAAGAACCTTTGCAAAGCTCTGGGCATCTTTTTTTGCGGCTGCGATCCGATCCACGTAGCGGGCCTCAAGATCGGTAACAAACAGAGCGATCGTCGCGAGGCAAAGCAGGACACCAAGCGCCGCAATCAGCGCGCCTGGCGATCGTGCCAACCTTCGAAAGATTCCCAGCATAGCGAGCCCAATTGACGAAGAAATGCCGGCACCAAAATCGCCCCTCAATCTTAAAATTTCGTGCGTAACATACGTACGTACCGGACACGGATGGCCCGTTCGCCCCGGGGACGGGCTCCTACATCCGTAATTCTACTGCGCCAGAGGGGTGTTAACGGTGCGGACGCAAGTTGCGGCTTCTTAGCGACCCGGAACCGGCACCTTCGCGGAAACAACGTCGCCGACGGTGGGCACGCTGGCACTTTGGCCACCCTACGATCCCCAGCACGAAAAAGGGGCCGCGCAATGCGCGGCCCCGATTCCATTTTGACCTAGAGGAGGCTTAGTTCTTGGTCTTGTCGACCAATGCGCCCTTCTTGATCCACGGCATCATGTCGCGGAGCTTGGCGCCGACCTCCTCGATCGGGTGCTCGGCGAGCTTGGCGCGGGTGGCCTTGAACGAGGTCTGGTTGACCTTGTTCTCCAGCATCCAGTCGCGGGCGAACTTGCCGCCCTGGATGTCGGCGAGCACGCGCTTCATCTCGGCCTTGGTCTCGGCAGTCACGATGCGCGGGCCGGTGACGTATTCGCCGTATTCAGCGGTGTTGGAGATCGAGTAGTTCATGTTGGCGATGCCGCCTTCATAGATCAGGTCGACGATCAGCTTCACTTCGTGCAGGCACTCGAAATAGGCCATCTCCGGCGCGTAGCCGGCTTCCACCAGCGTCTCGTAGCCGCCCTTGATCAGTTCGACCAGGCCGCCGCAGAGCACCACCTGCTCGCCGAACAAATCGGTCTCGCACTCTTCCTTGAACGTGGTCTCGATGATGCCGGCGCGGCCGCCACCGATCGCCGAAGCGTAGCTGAGGCCGAGGTCATGGGCATTGCCGGAAACGTCCTTTGAAATCGCGATCAGGCAGGGCACGCCGCCACCGCGCTGATATTCCGAGCGCACGGTATGGCCGGGGCCCTTCGGCGCGATCATCAGCACGTCGAGATCGGCGCGCGGGTCGAGCAGGTTGAAATGCACGTTGAGGCCATGCGCGAACACCAGCGCCGCACCCTTCTTCATGTTGTCGTGCAGATGCTCGCGGTAGATGTCGCCCTGCAGTTCGTCGGGGGTGAGCATCATGACGAGGTCGGCCCATTTGGCGGCTTCGGCGACTTCCATCACCTTGAAGCCGGCGGCCTCCGCCTTGTTGGCCGAGGCCGAGCCCTTGCGCAGCGCAATGGCCACTTCCTTGACGCCGGAATCCTTCAGGTTCAGCGCATGGGCGTGGCCCTGGCTGCCGTAGCCGACGATGACGACTTTCTTGCCCTTGATCAGGTTCAGGTCGGCATCACGATCATAATAAACTCGCATAGTCGTTTCCTCATCGGTGGCCAGAATGGGCCGGTTAATCAGGCATTTGGGTTAAGATGGAGCGCCGGTCGCCCGCGAATTTCCGGCGTTGTCTAGAGCATTTTTCGCTTTCTGGGAAACCCGTTTCTGCATGGCGCGGTGCGGCATCATGCGTCCATGAAGACCGGGTAGAGCGAGGCCAGCAGCAGCACCGCCATCACGATATTGAAGGCCCGCACCGCCCTCGGCGAGGTCAGGACCGGCCGCAGCGCGCTGCCGAACAGGGCCCAGGCGGTGCAGGAAAGCACCCCCAGCAACAGGCTCAGGACGACCTGGATCGCGATGTTCCAGGGATAGGCCGCGATCGCCGCATAGGCCGTGATGGTGCCGATCACCATGACCCAGCCCTTGGCGTTGACCCATTGGAACATGGCCGCCCCCCAGAAGGTCATCGGCCCGCGGCGGTTGTCCTGGTCGGCCGAAACCGGCCCGGACATCGCGATCGCGGCGGCAAGATAGATCAGGTAAACGACGCCGGCATATTTCAGGACCGTCTGCAGCACCGGATAGGCGATGAAGACGGTGCCAAGACCAAGCCCGACCGCGCCGACCATGAAGGCAAAGCCGACCGTGATCCCGGCGATATGCGGGATGGTCGGGCGGAACCCGTAAGTCAGCCCCGAGGACAGCAGCATGATGTTGTTCGGCCCCGGCGTGAAGAACATCACGGTGGCGAACAGCACGAAGGCGATCAGCAGCGAATGTGACATGGTGGCCTCACGCGATCTTTGGCAGAACTGTTTTTGATGAGGCCTGCAAGCGCTTCACCAGCAGCATGATGGCGAAGCCGACATCGGCCGGTTGCATTTTTTTAGCTTTGTTGGTGGTCCGGCTTCGGTTTGCGCAAAAGATAAGTGCCGTGCAGCGGCGCGTGGTAATCGACCGATTCCAGTGTGAAGCCGACATCGGTCAGCATGCGCTCGATCACCCAGCCAAAGGTCGAGTACTCGTCGCGCATATGGGTGACCACGCTCTCGCGCTCGAAATCGTGGTTCTTGATCGAGAAATCTGCCCACGCCTCGACGTCGCGATCGACGCCGTCGGGCATGCTGACGAAGACGATGTCGCGCAGGTAGAAATTCGCGCCGGGCTTCAGCGCGGCATGGATCCGCGCCAGCGCCACCGCCTTCCAGAAATCCGGCAGATGATGCAGCGTGAACTCGCTGACGATCAGGTCGTAGGAATTGGGCTGGTAGGCGAAGCTCAGCATGCCCGCCGGCTGGCTGCGGACCGCGACCTTGCGGTCGCGCGCCTGGATGTTGGCGAGCGCCAGCATCGCCGGCGAGATGTCGATGGCGTCGACCTCGGCGCCCATCAGCGCCGCCTCGACCGCCAGTACGCCGTTGCCGCAGCCGATATCGGCCACCCGCCAGCCGCGCTGGACGCCGAGCATGGTCAGCGCCGCGCGGGCGCGGATGTCGCTGTCGTCATGCCGGTCGTAGATCGAGGCGACCGCGGAATCGAGCCCGAGTTGCCGCCGTTGATTGTAATACCAGTCGCGCGCCAGCATGGTTCACATCCCCTCAGGCCCGCGTCCGATCGCGGCAACGCCGGTGCGCGACACCTCGACAAGGCCGATCGGTCGCATCAGGTCGATGAATTGGTTGATCTTGGCCGAATTGCCGGTGATCTCGAACACGAAGCTTTCGGTGGTGGCGTCGATCACGCGGGCGCGGAACGCGTCAGCCAGCCGCAGCGCCTCGACGCGGTTGTCGCCGCCGCCACGCACCTTCACCATCGCAAGCTCGCGCTCGATCGAGCGGCCGGTCAGCGTCATGTCGACGACGCGATAGACCGGAACCATGCGGTCGAGTTGGTGCTTGATCTGCTCGATCACCATCGGCGTGCCGGTCGTGACGATGGTGATGCGGGAGAGATGTTTCTGGCTCTCGGTCTCGGAGACGGTGAGGCTTTCGATGTTGTAACCACGGCCGGAGAACAGCCCGATCACGCGCGCGAGCACGCCCGGCTCGTTCTGCACGAGCACCGAGAGCGTGTGCGACTCGGTCGGATCGTGGCGCTCTTCGAGGAAATAGGCGGATGCGGGCTGATTCATTGTCGTTCCCAAATCTTGGCTACGCCAGTGCCTTGGCGGCGGTGACATTTTCGTTGCGGGCGATCCATTTCCAGAACAGATCGAAATCGATATTGCCGCCGGACAGGATCAGCCCGACCCGCTTGCCGCGGAGTTTCGGCTTCTCCTGCAGGGCAGCAGCAAGCGCGGCAGCGCCGGCGCCCTCGGCGAGATTGTGGGTATCGGTCCAGTAGGACCGCACCGCGTCGGCGATTTCGTCGTCGGTCACCTGGACGATGTGCGAGGCGCCCTTGCGAATGATCGCCAGCGCCTCGGCGTCGGGGACGCGCGTCGCCATGCCGTCGGCGAGCGTATTGCTGCTGTTGGTCTTCACCACGGTGCCGGCGGCGAACGACAGCGCATAGGACGGCGCCTCCGTCGACTGCACGCCGACGATTTCCGTCTTTAGCCCGAGCAGATCACGCGCCAGGATGCAGCCGCAGATGCCGGAGCCCTGCCCGATCGGCACATAGAGCACATCGATATCGCCCGCGGCGCGCAGCAATTCCAGCGCGTAGGTGGCAACGCCCATCACGAGATCGCGATGGAACGACGGCACCAGCTCGAGGCCCTCGCGTTCGGCGTGACGCTCGCATTCCTCGCGGGCGGACTGAAAATCCTCGCCATGCTCGATGAGGTTGGCGCCCAAGGCGCGCATCGACTGGTTTTTCTCGACCGAATTGCCATGCGGCACATAGATCGTCGCCGGCACGCCGAAACGGCGCGCGGCGAAGGCGAGACTCTGGCCGTGATTGCCGCGTGTCGCCGAGATAATTCCTGAGGTCTGTGCCCTCTCGCGTTGCAGCCGCTCGACATAGACCAGTCCGCCCCGCACCTTGAAGGCGCCGATCGGGGTGTGGTTCTCGTGCTTGACGACCACGTGGGCGCCGAGCCGCTGCGCCAGCAGCGGCCACGCATGCGCCGGCGTCGGCGGCATCGCTGCCCCGACCACCTGATGCGCGCGCTCGAGTTGCCCCAGATCAAACATCTTCGCTTCCTGTCAACCTACTCGCACCCTTGTCGTCCCCGCGAAGGCGGGGACCCAGTATTCCAGAGACGCCAGACGGCAACCGAGAAGCCGCGGCGTACTGGATCGCCCGGACAAGCCGGGCGATGACAATGGAATTTGTGGCAAGCATCCTCACACCAGCGCCTTGCCGCCGGCGAAAGCGGCCGCGGTCGCCTCGTCGGTCGCTTCCGCCGGCAACAGCATTTCATTGTGCGCCTTGCCGGACGGAATCATCGGGAAGCAGTTTTCCAGCGCCGCGACGCGGCAATCGAACAGCACCGGGCGCTTGATCGAGATCATTTCCTTGAGCGCGCCGTCGAGATCGCCGGGCTTGATCGCCTGCAGGCCGACACAGCCGAACGCGTCCGCCAGCTTGACGAAATCCGGCAGCGCCTCCGAATAGGAATGCGACAGCCGGTTGCCGTGCAGCAGCTGCTGCCACTGCCGCACCATGCCCATATACTGGTTGTTCAGGATGAAGATCTTGATCGGCAGTTCAAACTGTACCGCCGTCGACATCTCCTGCATCGTCATCTGCACCGAGGCATCGCCCGCGATATCGATCACGAGGCTGTCCCGGTGCGCGACCTGGACACCGAGCGCGGCCGGCAGACCGTAGCCCATGGTGCCGAGACCGCCCGAGGTCATCCAGCGGTGCGGCTCCTCGAAGCCGAAGAACTGCGCCGCCCACATCTGGTGCTGGCCGACTTCGGTCGTGATGTAGGTGTCGTGGCCGCGCGTCGCCTCGAACAGGCGCTCGATGGCGTATTGCGGCAGGATAACCTCGCTGTTCTTCCGGTAGGCGAGCGAATTGCGCGCCCGCCATACGGCGATCTCCTGCCACCACGCCTTGATGTCCGGCTTTTTCGCTTCCGCCTTGAACACCTGCAACAGGTCGCCGAGCACGTTGCCGCAGTCGCCGATGATCGGCACGTCGACGTGGATGTTCTTGTTGATCGAGGACGGATCGATGTCGATGTGGATCTTCTTCGAGCCCGGCGAGAACGCGTCGGTGCGGCCGGTGATGCGGTCGTCGAAGCGCGCGCCGACGCACAGCATGACGTCGCAATCATGCATCGCCATGTTGGATTCATACGTGCCGTGCATGCCGAGCATGCCGAGCCAGTTCTTGCCGGTCGCGGGATAGGCGCCGAGGCCCATCAGGGTCGAAGTGATCGGAAAGCCGGTGACTTCGACCAGTTCGCGCAGCAATTTCGAGGCTTCGCGTCCGGAATTGATGACGCCGCCGCCGCTATAGATCACCGGGCGCTTTGCGCCGGCGAGCAGCGCCACGGCTTTGCGGATCTGCGTCGCGTCGCCCTTGACCCGCGGCGTGTAGGAAACATGCACGTCGGACTTGCGCGGCGGATGATAGGTGCCGGTCGCGAACTGCACGTCCTTTGGCACGTCGACCACGACGGGGCCGGGACGGCCGGTCGTGGCGACGTAAAACGCCTCGTGCAACACTTTCGCGAGATCGTTGACGTCGCGCACCAGCCAATTGTGCTTGGTGCAGGGCCGCGTGATGCCGACGGTGTCGCATTCCTGGAACGCATCATTGCCGATCAAATGCGTCGGCACCTGCCCGGTGATGCAGACCAGCGGAATCGAATCCATCAGCGCGTCCGTCAGCGGCGTCACCATATTGGTGGCGCCGGGGCCGGAAGTCACCAGCACGACGCCCGGCTTGCCGGTCGAGCGCGCATAGCCTTCGGCGGCGTGGCCGGCACCCTGCTCGTGCCGCACCAGGATGTGCTCGACCTCGCTCTGCTGGAAGATCTCGTCATAGATCGGAAGCACCGCACCGCCGGGATAGCCGAACAAATGCTGGACGCCATGATCGATGAGCGCGCGCACGATCATCGCGGCACCGGTCATCTGGTTCGGATCGTGGCTCTTGTCGGTCATGACGTTTTCCTTGGCTTGCTCCGGATGCGCTGTGTCTGCGCGGCTTCGTCGGTTTGGATTTGGGAAATAAAAAAGGGCCCCAGAGGCCCTATGCACACCGCCTGCAACTGGATGGCCTCAGCCATCCCGGGCGGTGCGCCAGGGTACGACTACGATAAGGAGCTTGGTAATAATATTACGCATGAGACGGTCCAGACTTCCCGAAGATTACGCGGGTTATAGCGACCGGACCCCGGAAGTCAAGGGAAGGACGCTTTCAGCCCGATTAAG
Organism: Bradyrhizobium sp. AUGA SZCCT0431; assembly: GCF_018131065.1. Lineage (NCBI taxonomy): Bacteria > Pseudomonadati > Pseudomonadota > Alphaproteobacteria > Hyphomicrobiales > Nitrobacteraceae > Bradyrhizobium > Bradyrhizobium sp. AUGA SZCCT0431. Next base: position 93,982 of record NZ_JAFCLR010000011.1, read on the forward strand.
GCAGTGTAACGGGGTTCCGGCCGTTCGGCGAGTGCGAATTTGCTGTTCCCTGCCATGCAGGGGGGCCCTACGACGTCTCCGTCATTCCGGGATGGTCCGAAGGACCAGACCTAAGGGGCGCTATTGCGCCCCCGGGGAATCTCGAGATTCCGGGTTCGCTTCGCGCCCCGGAATGACTTCCGACACCCACCCCCGCGCCGCCTCCGGCGCCACCCACTCAAACTCCGGCAATTGGTGCCGGAACCAGGTGAACTGCCGCTTGGCGTAGTGGCGGGTGTCGGCGCGGCCGGTCTCGGCGGCCTCCGCTTGGCTGATTTCGCCCTTCAAATGCCGGATCAGCGCCGGCACGCCGTGGGCCTTCATCGCCGGCAGCAGCGGGTCGAGGTGTCGAGCGGCCAGTGCGGCCACCTCCTCCAATGCGCCTGCTGCCAGCATCGCATCGAACCGCGCATCGATCCGCGCATAGAGCTGGTCGCGCTCCGGCGCCAGAAAAAGCGCGTGAAACTCGCCTTGCGGCAGCAGCGGTGGCAGGCCTTCGCGGTGCCAGTCGGTCAGCGCGCGGCCGGTCGCCTCGACCACTTCGAGCGCCCGCGCGATGCGGGCGCGGTCGCGCGGCTTCAGGCGTTCCGCGGTTGCCGGATCGCGCTTTGCGAGCTCGGCATGCAGCGCTTCGACGCCGTCGCGCTCCAGCCGCGCGCGCACGCTGTCACGCACTTCTGCCGGGATCGGCGGCACCGCCGACAGGCCGCGCGTCAGCGCCTTGAAATAGAGGCCGGAACCGCCGACGAAGATCGGCAGGCGTTTTGCGGCTTGTGCTTCCGACAGCATTTTGGCGGCGTCCGCGACCCACGCGCCGGCGGAAAAATTCACGGCGGCATCGACATGGCCATAGAGCCAATGCGGCGCCTGCGCCTCCTCAGACACCGTCGGGCGGGCCGTGATGACGCGGAGATCGCGATAGACCTGCATGGAATCGGTATTGATGACGACGCCGCCGGTCTTTTGCGCCAGCTCAAGGGCCAGCGCCGACTTGCCGCTGGCGGTCGGCCCTGCGATAAGCACGGCCTTATTCCCCAAACGCGAATTCGCCTGCATGTCCCTCGTCGCCACGCTCATCTGCAATCCCGTCAACCCCGCGCTCGACTCCACCATCGTCGACGGCGCGCTGGCCGTCCTGCCCTCGCCCGGCACGGCCCAATGGCTGTTCGACGAAGTCGCGGTCGATATCCCCTTCACCGGCAGCGAGGATATCAAGGCGATCGAGGCCCGCCTGCGCCAGGCGCGCGGCGACCTGCCGATCGACATTGTGGTGCAGCCTCAGGCCTTCCGGCGCAAGAAGCTTTTTCTCGCCGACATGGATTCCACCATGATCGGCCAGGAATGCATCGACGAACTGGCCGATTTTGCCGGACTGAAGGCGCACGTCGCCGCCATTACCGAGCGCGCGATGCGCGGCGAGATCGAGTTCGAGCCGGCGCTGCGCGAGCGCGTCGCGCTGCTGAAGGACATGCCGGTCGGCGTGGTCGATGAAGTGCTGAAAAAGCGCATCACGGCGACGCCGGGCGGCCGCGAACTGGTCATGACCATGCGCGCCAACGGCGCCTATACCTGCCTGATCTCGGGCGGCTTTACGCTGTTCACCAATGCGGTCGCCGCGATGATCGGATTCCAGGAAAACCGCGCCAACGAATTGAAGGTGTTGGACGGCAAGCTCACCGGCGAGGTCACCGAGCCGATCCTGGGCCGCGCCACCAAACTCGCGACGCTGGTCGAACTCACCGAGTCCTTTGATCTCGACGACATCGACACGCTGGTGACCGGCGACGGCGCCAACGATCTCGGCATGATCGAGGCCGCCGGCCTCGGCGTCGCCTATCACGCCAAGCCGGCGGTGGCGGCGGCGGCCGCCGCCCGGATCGACCACGGCGATCTCACCGCCTTGCTGTATGCGCAGGGCTATCGGCGCGATGAATTTGTGACGGCGTGAACCACCGCCGCACCTGAACACGAAGCATTTAATTGCTTGTTCGTGACGACCCGCTCGCCCAGTTTTGCCGAGAGCAGCGCGGGTGGAGTTCTTTCAGGTGAACCAAATCAATCTACGATTCGCAACGTCCTCCCCTGCCGGGAGCGACCCGCTGCAGGCCATCGAGACGGCCTATCGGCGGATCGAGACCGAGCGTGACCGGAACTGCTGGATCCATGTCCGCCCGATCGCGGAGACGCGGGATCATTGCCGCACGCTGATGACACGCGCCGATTCCGGCGAAACCCTCCCGCTGCTCGGTGTCCTGTTCGGCGTCAAAGACAATATCGACGTTGCGGGCATGCCGACGACGGCCGCGGTGCCGGCGTTCAGCTACATGCCGGCGCGTTCCGCCGAAAGCGTCGAACGCCTGATTGCGGCCGGCGCGATCTGCATCGGCAAGACCAATCTCGATCAACTCGCCACCGGCCTCTCCGGCGCGCGCTCGCCCTACGGCTCCTGCGCTGCTGTCGCAGACCCGCGCTATGTCTCGGGCGGCTCCAGTTCGGGCTCGGCGGTCGCGGTCGCCGCCGGCCACGTCACGTTCGCGCTTGGCACCGATACCGGCGGCTCGGGCCGCATTCCCGCCGGGTTCAACGACATCGTCGGCATCAAGCCGACGGTCGGGCTGGTGTCGTCGCGTGGCCTGGTGCCGAATTGCCCGACGCTGGATTGCGTCTCGATCTTCTGCAATTCGGTACAGGACGGCGCCGCGATCCTGGACGTCATAGAAGGCTTCGATCCCGAGGATCCGTACAGCCGGCCCGCGCCGGCCTCCGTCAGCGCCCGCGCCGCCGGCAAGTTCAGGTTCGGCCGCCTCATGGCCAACGATCTCGAGTTCTTCGGCATGCCCGAATGCGGCGCGCTCTATGAGCAGGCCTGCGACAGGTTTTCCGCCCTCGGCGGCACCGCGGTCGAGATCGATTTTGCCCCGTTCGCCGAGGCCGGCGAGATGATGTTCACCGGCCCCTGGGTCGCGGAAAGACGCGCCTCGATATCGGCCCTGATGGAGGTCGACACCGATCGCCTGCTCGACGTCACCAAGGCCGTGCTTCGGACCGCCACAAGCTATTCGGCAATCGATACCTTCACCGCGATGCACCGGTTGTTGCGGCTGCGCCGGCGGTCGCAACATCTCCTCGCCGGTATCGATGCGCTGGTGGTGCCCACGGCGCCGCGACCGTTCCTGCTGGACGAGATGCACAGCGATCCGATCACGCTGAACAACCGCCTTGGCCACTACTCGTATTTTGCCAATCTGCTGGATTTGTGCGCGGTGGCGATCCCCAACGGCGTGTTGCCAAACGGCATCCCCATGGGGGTGACGCTGCTGGCGCCGGCCTGGTCCGACCGGGCGTTGATCGCGCTGGCGCGGCGGCTCGACACAAAATCGCGAAAACAACCCCATGCAAAGTAAGAATGGGGCTCGGCCCTAGTTCGCGTAAAGGCCCTCGACGATCGGCAATCGCGCGGCCCGCAGGGCCGGAAACAATCCACCGATCAGGCCCACGATCAGCGCCAGCCCAACCCCCTCGGCGATCAGCCAGGGACTGAGCTTGAAGTCGAACACCACCTGGGTGAAGTTCCCGCCAAGGGTGGACGCCGTGACGCCATCGAAAATCAGATAAGTGGCGGCGGCGCCGAGCAAGCCGCCTATGACGGCGAGCACCAGCGATTCGGCGAGCGTCCCGACGAACGCAGGAAAACCGCCGAAGCCGATGGCGCGCAGCGTTGCGATTTCCGTCGCGCGGCTGGCAACCGACGAATACATCGTGTTGAGCGCGCCGGCGACCGCGCCCAGCGCCATCGCGATCGCGAGCGGCCAGCCAAGCTTCTGAATCAAATCGGAGGTCTGCGAGGCCTGTTCCGCGAAGTAAGCTGCTTCGGATTTGACATCGAGCTTCAGCCGCGGATCGTTGTCGCTATAGCTTTTGAGCTCACTGAGGGCGGCCGGCCCGGTGAGGCGCGCGCGCACGATCTGTACGATATTGTTGCGATTGAACATGCTCTGCACCACGTTGAGATCGGCCCAAATCTCGGATTCGAACACGCTGCCGCCGGCCTCGAACACGCCGACTACGGTCCAGCGCGTGGCGCCGAAGGCCACGGTGCTGCCGAGGTCGAATCCCTCGAATTCCCGCAGCAGGGCCTTGCCGACCACCACCTCGTTGCTGCCCCGGTTGAACATGCGGCCTGCGGTAATGGTGATGCCCTTGCGCAGCGCGGCGCCCTGTTCCCCGATCCCGCGCAGGGGCAAATTGGCCTTGGTCTTGGTCGAGCGTTTGATGCCGTCGACCACCAGATAGAGTTCCGGCGAGATCAGGGGCTTGCCGTCGCTGCCACGCGCGATGCCGGGACCGTCCTCGATCAGTCGTACCTGATCGCGGCTCACGGTACTGTTGATTTCGGCCTGCGAGCCGGCCCGCAGCACGATCGCGATGTCATCAGCACCGGATCCGGCGATGGTCCGCTGGAATCCGTTGGCCATCGCCAGGAACGCGAGCAGGACGATCACCACCAGCGCGATCGCGATCACCGTCGAGAGCGAGAGCCAGCGCCGCTGCGATATGCTCCCGAGATTGATGGCGGTGACGGCGGCCACCTGAAGCCAGAGCGAACGCATGTCTATCCCCGTCCAAGCGCGGTTGCAATTTTGAGCCGCATGGCGTTGAGCGCCGGAATGATCCCCGTAATCAGCCCCAGCGCGATCATCAACGCCAGGCCTTGCATGATGATGGTCGGCGACACGGCAAAAGCGGGCGCGATGTTGGAGAGGCTCGAGCGCAGGGCCATGGCGATCAGCGCCGCAATCGCCAGCCCGGGAATTCCGCCGAGCAACGCCAGCAGCACGGATTCGCCGAGCACCATCCTAAGGATCCGCGGCCCGGAAAAGCCGAGCGTCTTCAGCACACCGATCTCGCGGGTGCGCTCCCGGATCGACAGCGCCATGGTATTGCCGACGATCATCAGGATGGTGACGAAGGCGGCGCCGACAACCAGCAATACAATCAGCGCGATGTTGCCGAACTGGGCCGCGAACGCCTTGCCGAACGCCTTTTCGGTGTCGGTCGAGGTCTCGGCGGTGGAATTGGCGAACATCGCGTCGATCGTCTTTGCTACGCGAGGGTTGCTTTCGGGAGAGGTGGTCTGAAGGATCATCCAGCCGATGGTGTCCTTGCCGAACGAGCGGGTCTCGTCGAAGTAGGCGTACTGAAACAGCAGGAAGTTGGTGTCGACGTGCTCGGCCTTGCCCTTGACGATGCCGGCAATGGTGAGATCCCAGGTATGCCCGCCGCTCTTCTGGCTGAAAATATTGCTCGCAACCGGGATGCGATCGCCGATCTTCCAGCCCCACTTCTGCGCCAGGCTTTCGCCGACCACCGCGCTGCCGCGATCTCGCATGAAGGCTTGAAGCTGTTCGGGCGGAACTTCGAATTCGCTGCGGTACACGTCGAAATAGGTGCTCGGCTCGATCGCCAGCGACATCAGGAAATTCTTCGGGTCCTGATAGTAGCCGCCGAACCAGTTGGCGAAGGTCACCTGCCGAACGCCTTCCACCGCCCGCACACGATTATAGTAGGCGATCGGCAGCGGCTGGGTGAAGTTGATCTTGTTGACGGTGATCATGCGGTCCGCGGCGGCGGCATCTTCGCCGGCGGTGAAGGCGCGGTAGAATCCAGCGAGCACGCCGAAGATCATGAAGGCGATCAGGATCGACACGATCATCAGGGCGGCGCGCAATTTGCGGCGGAACAGGTTTTTCCGGACCAGGTCGAAGTCGTTCACGCGGCGAGCTCCCGTTCGACGAAGCGGCCCTTGTCGAGATGCAGGACGCGCTTGGCATAGTTTGCCGCCGCCGGATCATGCGTTACCATCACGATGGTCTTGCCGAGTTCGCCATTGAGCAATTGCAGGATTGAAAGGATCTCGTCGGCGGATTGCCGGTCGAGGTCGCCGGTCGGTTCGTCGCAAAGCAACAGGTTTGGGTCCGAGACAATGGCGCGCGCAATCGCCACGCGCTGCTGCTGGCCGCCCGACATTTCGCGCGGACGGTGCTTGACGCGGTCGGCAAGTCCAACAACGGAAAGTGCTGTGTGAACGCGCGCGGCGCGATCCTTGCGGTTCAACCTGGTGAGCAACAGCGGCAGCTCCACGTTCTGCGCCGCGGTCAGCATCGGCATCAGATTGTAGAATTGGAAGATGAAGCCGATATTGGCGGCCCGCCAGGCGGCGAGTTCACCCTCGGAGAGACCGTCGATGCGCTGGTCCGCAACCGAAATTTCGCCGGCGTCGACGCGATCGATACCCCCGAGCAGATTGAGCAGCGTCGTCTTGCCCGAACCGGACGGTCCCATGACGGCGATGAAGTCACCGCGCGGAATCGCAAGATCGAGATGATCGAAGATCGAGATTGTTTCCTTGCCCTTGGTGAAACGCTTGGCTACGCCGGTAAGGCGAACCATCGGATGCTCGGCTGTCACGCTTTTCTCCTCTCAAGGTTTCCGGCCGGAAGCTAGTTCGCGGCGGTGGTCTTGGTGGCGTCCTTGGCATCGGCCAGGAAATTCACTTTCACCGCCATGTCCGGCAGGATGCGCGGATCCTTCTTGTCGAAGCGGATTCGCACCTTCACCGTGGCCTTCTCGCGGTTCGCGGTCGGCACGATGGCAATCACCGAGGCGGGAATCGTCCAGTCCGGATACGCATCCAGCATCGCGTTCACGGCGCCTCCGGCGACGACCCGGCCGATGAAGGCCTCATTGACGTCGACTTCGATCTCGATTGAATCCATGTCGACGATGGTGCAGATGCCGGTGCGCGTATAGCCGCCCACCGACATCGGCGAAATCATCTCGCCGGGCTGTGCGCTGCGGTCGATAACGACGCCGGCAAAGGGCGCTCGTATTTGATGCTTGTCGAGCACCGAAGCGCTTCGCTTCGCGTCGATATTGGCAGTCTCGAATTGCGATCTGGCCTGCCGCAGTTGCGCGCTGAGCACGCCGACGCGGGCCTGCGCCTTGGTCAGGTCGGCCTCAGTCGCAAAGTTCTTTTGTGAGAGTGTTTGTACCCGCGACATAATCCGCGTCGCGTCCTCCAGATCGGCGTTGATTGCGGCGATCGCGGCATTGGCCGTCTCAGCGCGCGAGCGGGCCAGCTCATAATCCCTTTCAGCAAGCACGCTGTCGAGCCGGGCGACGACCTGCCCCTCGCTCACCGTCATGCCTTCGTCGATGAACACTTCGACCACCTTGCCGGTGATCTCGGCGGCAACGGTTGCCTTGCGGCGCGCCACCACATAGCCGGAGGCCGCCAGGCTGCCGGCCGCCTTGCTATTCGTTGGCGGCTGCTGTGGCGCCTGCGGTTGTGCAGCGGGCTGCTGTGCGGCGTGCGATGCGGCCTCTTTGGTCGGGTCCTGCCTGCGGAACTCGAATGCGGCAAAGGCGGCGAATCCGACGACGCAGATGATAATCACCGCTGAGATCGGCAACCAACGGCCGCCCGATCGCTCCGCCTTGCCGGCGCTGCGATCGATCGTAAGCGATCTCAGCAGTTTGCTCTTGTCTTCGGTCATTATTCATTTCCATCCACCTGCTCGCTGCCGTTCCCGCGCGGGCGGCATCGTTCTCGCGCTAGTGGTCTCGCTCACAGCCGGTCTACGCGTCGCGTCATCGTTAGGGCGGGCCCCTGCGCTTTCGGCGAGGCGGCAAACCCAGCTCGGTTGTAAATCCCGTTCAGTCGCGCGAGCGCCAGGCGGCGCCCGTTTTTTTCGACGAGGCGAATAGCGAGAATTTAAAGCTTAATGGCAGCGGAAGCAATTGCTGGAACACCAAGAGTTGCGTGTGACAGATGCCGCCATTTTTGGTATGCGGTGGTTCATCCAAGGGCAATCGCCACTTTGCCGAAATGCGCCGCTCTCCATAAGGGCTAACGCAAGGTCTTGTCGATTACCGGTTCCATGCGATTGGCCGAGATGGCGTCCGCCATGCCTTGATGTCCTCGACCGATCCGTCGTCGGGTCTTCTTTGGCAGGGTCTGGGCGTTTGCCGTGCCTGTTATGATTGGTTCCACGGTCTTCGCCAGCAGTCCGCGCCAGAGCCCGTTCGCGAATGTCTTCCGAACAGGATCGCATCATCCATGCTGGCCCCCGGTCTCCAGCATGGAGTTTGAATCGGAAAATCTCCCAACTTGGAATCCCGATTCCGGGAAAAAGGCAACATGCTTTAGACCACTTCCAGATCCAGCGCCGGCATGTTCAGGATCGAGATCAGCCCCCGGTGATACCGGATGATGCCGCGCTGCTGCATGCGCGCGAGCTGAACGGTGACCCATTGCCGGGTTGAGCCGATCAGATTGGCGAGGTCGCCATGCGTAAACGGCACCGCGATGGTGGTTTCGCGGCCGTTGCGGATGCCGTGTATCCGCGACAGGAAAATCAGCAGGCGATGCAGCCGCTCGGTGACCGAGCGCGTCCCCAGCATCTGCGCCATCGCCGAATAGCACCGCGCCTTGAACGCGAGCGCATCCAGCAGCGCCACCGCCAGTGGGGCGGACTCCAGCGCGACTTTCTTCAGCGCCGGTCCCGGCAGAAATGTCAGCTCGCTCGCCTCAACCGCCACCGATGTCCACATATGCGGTCCGGTGCCGAACAAATCCGGGCCGCCGACGAAGTTACCCGGAAACCAGTAGGCCAGCGTCACCTCGCGGCCCGATGGCGCGACGTAGTAGCTGCGAATGCGGCCGGATCGGATCAAATAGATTCCGGTCTGACCATCGCCCTGTTGCCAGACGAACTGGCCGCTTTCGAGAGGCTTGTCGCGGCCTATACCGCGCAGGCGCTGCCGATCCGCCTCGCACAGTTCATCCAGCAGACCCGGCAGCGGGCGGACGAGGCTGTCCGATTCCGCCAGCATGATTCCGGCCGCGGCTCTCGCATGTGCTGCTGTCATGGTCGCCTCCTTGAATTGAGCTGATCAATTCAAGACTCGTGCCAACAAGGCGCAATTTGGCGCCGTAAGAGCCTTTTTCCGTTCCGATGGAATCGGAACGGGGCTCTAGATTTTTGATTTGACGCGTTTTCCTTAGCGCGAACCGGTATCCACTTCGCTTTGAAAACGCTCTAGCCGGCGCTCGACTGATCGAAGGCGCGACGGCCTTCGGACCGGATCAGGTCGAGACAATCCTTCTTCAGCGCGAGGTAGGCAGGATCGAGCATGATGGCGTTGGAACGCGGCCGCGGCAGATCGACGCCAAGATCGCGCAGGATACGTCCGGGGCCCGCACTCATGATCAGGACCCGGTCCGCCAGCAGAATGGCCTCGTCGATGTCGTGGGTGACGAACACCACCGTTGCATCGATGCGCTCGCGCAATTCGAGCAGGCTGTCCTGCATCACGCTGCGGGTCTGGGCGTCGAGCGCGCCGAACGGCTCGTCCATCAAAAGCACGCGCGGCTGGTTGGCAAGCGCGCGTGCAATCGCGACGCGCTGCTGCATGCCGCCGGACAGCGTGTGCGGATAGGCGTCGGCGAAACGATTGAGACCGATCATCTCGATCAGCCCATCGGCAATCGCCCGGGCCTCGCTCCGCGACTTGCCCAGCATGCGCGGACCATGGGCGATGTTCTTGCGGACGGACTTCCAGGGAAACAGATGCGGCTGCTGGAACACCATGCCGACATCGGGCCGCGGGCGCTGCATCGGCTTGCCGTCCACAATCACCGCGCCGCTGTACGGCGTCTCCAGGCCTGCGATGGTGTTGAGCACCGTCGACTTGCCGCATCCGGATGGTCCCACGATGCAGACAAACTCGCCGTGAGCCACGCTGAATGTCACCCGATCGACGGCAATCACCTGCCCCTGCGGCGTGTCGAACACGATGCTGAGATCGGCGACGCTGATGATGGTGCGTGCCACCGCGCGTTCTCCTGCAAAGGACGGCTGTGGATGCGCAAGCGTCAACGCGGCATCGGACCGGTGTACCATCTGCTTCATCGCCACCACACCGTGCGTTCCGCGACCGCCGCGAACAGACGGTCGGCGACAAAGGACATCAACCCGAGCGCGGCCAATCCGCCCATCACCTGGCCGGTCTGCAGATTCTGCTGCGCGATCTCGATCCGGTAGACGATGCCGGCAAAGGCGCCCGCCAGCTCGGCCGCCACCAGCGTGTAGAACGAAATGCTGATCGCGGTTCGTAGCCCGACCACGATGTAGGGCAAGGCGCCGAGCAGCACGATCTCCTGCAGCATCTGGCGCCGCGGCGTTCCTAGCATCTGCGCCGCCCGGATCAGGCCGCGGTCGACCTTCTGCACGCCGATATGCGTCGACAGCCACACCGTGAAGAAGACGCCCCAGACCACCAGGAACAGCTTGCCGGTTTCAGACAGGCCGAACCAGAGGATCACGATCGGAACGAACGCGATCGGCGGTATCGGCCGCAGGATATGAAACAACGGCGACAGCAGGCTTGATACCAGCGCAAACTGCCCGGTGAGAACGCCGAGCGCTATGCCCAGCGCCGCCCCGACCACGAACCCGGTCACGACGCGATAGAGGCTCGCCCCGAGATCGAGGAAGAACTGCCCGCTTCGTACCCATTCGAGCACGGCGACCGCGACGACCGACGGCGGCGGAAACAGTACGGCGTTGACGATCCCCGACCGTGCGATCACTTCCCATGCCACGACAAAGAGCGGGATCGAAAGCGCGCCGACCAGGATATTGATCCGCTTCATCTGCTATTTGGCCGAGACGGTAACGCGGCCGGCATCGATGCCGCGCAGCGGTTCGAGCGCCAGCACCTTGGTGAAGTCAGGCATCGTCGCGCCCGGCGGGTGATTGCCGCTCTCCAGCCGCCACGCCGCATGCAGCTTGAGAATGCCAAGCAACTGATCGTCGATACGGACGCGGTAGACGTAGTCCTGCCAGATCGCAGCGAGTTCGTCGCGCTTCATGCCGACGATATCGGCGATGGTCGTGATCGCCTCGTCCGGGTTCGCCTTCAGCCAGGCCTCGGCGTCCAGCAAGGCCCGCAAGAATTTCTGCACCAGCGGACCGTTGGCGTCGAGATAGGGCCGCGTCACCACGATGTTGAAGGTCTCGGAATACAGACCCTTGGTGTCGAGCAGCACCGCGTTCTCGCCGAGGGCCTTCCTGGCGTTGGCGATATGCGGCTCCCAGGTATCGAACGCGTCGATGCTGCCGGCTGCCATCGCCGGCAGCATTTCCTGCGGCCGCAGGTTGACCAGCGTCACGTCGCCCGGCGTCAGACCCGCGGCCTTCAGCAGCGTCGCGGTGTAGACCTCGCTGCCGGTGCCCGCTGTGAAACCGATCTTCTTGCCGCGCAGGTCGGCCTTGGTCCTGATCCCGGCCTTTGCCGCCGTCATGGTCTTGAGATCGGAGTATTCCATGCCGGCAACGAACGCGATCGGCTGGTTGGCCATCGCCGCGGCGGTCACGGGCGCTTCGGCCGTGGTCGCAAAATCGGCGCCGCCGCCGAGCACGGTATCCAGGCATTGCTTGCCCGAGGTGAAGTTGGCGACGGTAATGTCGAGCCCCTGCTTTTCGAACATTCCCTTCGCCTTGGCGACGATGACCAGTCCGGATATCGGACCGAGATTCTGCGCCAGCCGCGCTTTTACAAGATCCTGCGCCGCCATCGCGGGCGCGACGATCGACCAGCAGAGCACGGCACATGCCGCAAACGCGGCGGCGGGGATGGATCTGGCGCGCGGCATGAGTGATCTCCATGGGCCGCCAGGGGTTCTGACGGCATGCTTGGTGACAATGATGGCGCCGGCCCTTGACCGGTCCCACCCGCAAACCCCGCGTCCTCCCTTTGGACCTCCCGGCCAGCCTGTTGGGACCGTTGAGGTGATCCCGCTGTTTTCCGAGATGCGGATCGTCGCCCACGGCCCCCGTCCAAGGAAGCAATTAATCGACATCGGACGCGGGCAGGCACGACGTGACGCAGGGTGCTTTAGCCCCCCTGCCACGAGGTCGGGTCATCGCTTGATTGGGTTACGATCAGGCGCGCATGCGCGGCGGTATCGTCGAGATGAATTTGTGGAGGTGGGACTTTCGGCGTCGTCCCGGCGAAGGCCGGGACGACATATCACTGCACGAGCAGTGGCACGAAGCGCAATTCGCCTTCGCCGTTGGCAACCATCAGCAGGACCGACTTGCGCCCGTCCTTCTTGATCTGATCGACCCGCTTCTTGACGTCGGCGGTGTTCGTCACCGCCTCCTGCGCCACCTCGACGATGACGTCGCCGGCGGACAGCCGCTTCTCGGCGGCATCGGATGCATTGTCGACGCCGGTGATGACCACGCCCTTGACGCTGTCCTTGATCTTGTACTTGCCGCGCAGATCCTTGCTCAGCGCGGCCAGATCGAGGCCGAGCACCTTCTGCGTCACCGGCTTCTCGGCGGCGGGCTCGTCCTTCGACTTGGCGGCGGCCTGCTGCACCTTCTCGTTATCCTCGAGCCGGCCGAGCGTCACCTTCTTGGTTTCCTCCGCGCCCTTACGGATGACGACGACTTCGACTTCCTTGCCGACCGCGGTGTCGGCGACCACGCGCGACAGGTCCTTCGGATCCTTGACGTCCTTGCCGTCGAACTTGACCACGACGTCGCCGGGCTCGATCCCGGCGGGCTTGGCCGGGCCCTTGTCGTCGATGCCGGCGACCAGCGCGCCGCGCGCCGGCTTGATGTTGAGGCTTTCGGCGATCTCGTCGGTGACCTGCTGGATGCGGACGCCGAGCCAGCCGCGGCGCAGCTCGCCGAACTCCCGGAGCTGATTGACCACGCCGATCACGGTCTTCGAAGGTACCGCGAAGCCGAGGCCGATCGAGCCGCCGGTCGGCGAGATGATCAGCGTGTTGACGCCGACCACTTCACCCTCGAGGTTGAACAGCGGACCGCCGGAATTGCCGCGGTTGATGGAGGCGTCGGTCTGGATGTAGCTGTCGTAGGGCCCCTGGCTGATATCGCGGTTGCGCGCCGAGACGATGCCGGCCGTCACCGAGCCGCCGAGGCTGAAGGGATTGCCGATCGCAATCACCCATTCGCCGAGACGCAGCTTGTCGGACTCGCCGAACTTGACCGCGACCAGCGGCTTCACCGGCTTGAATTTCAACACCGCGATATCGGTCTTCTTGTCGACGCCGACCAGTTCGGCCCTGATCTTGGTGCCGTCGTTCATGATGATGTTGATCTCGTCGGCATCGGCGATGACGTGATTATTGGTGACGACGACGCCAGCGGTGTCGATGATGAAACCGGAGCCGAGCGAATTGGTCTTGCGCGGCTGCATCTCGCTTCGCTCGCCGCCCTTGGGAGCGCCGCCGCGCCGGTTCTTGAAGAAGTCGTCGAAGAATTCCTCGAACGGCGAGCCCGGCGGCAATTGCGGCGTGGCCTGCCGGTCGCCGCCACCACCACCCTTGGCCTCGACGTTCTGCGAGGTCGAGATATTGACGACGGCGTCGATCACCTTTTCGGCGATGTCAGCGATGCCGTCCGGGCCCCGCGCGAAAGCCGGCGCTGAAGCCAGAGCGCCGACAGCGCCGAGTGAAATCGCAGCCCCCATCATGCGCAGGCGACGGCTCAAAGCGGGTCTGGCTCCGGTCATGTCAGCTTCTCTCCAGCGGGTCGATTTGGGGTCCACAGTGCGCCCGAACGGGTCTGAGGCGCAAGCATTTGAACCGGGCATTTCGGCGAAAAACCGGCCATTAACGGGTAACGATTCCGTTGATTCCGCAGGCGATTTGCCAAGGTCGGCTCGGCCGGCGCGCTAGCGGCGAACCAGCCAGATCAGGAGCAGGCCCACGACCGCCGATCCGATGCCCACCGCCCGCAGAATGTTGTCCGGCGTCGTCATCGCGCTCTTCATCGCCCGGCGCATCCAGGCCGGGCTTGCCGCGAACATCAAGCCTTCCAGCACAAACAGGATTCCCATGCCGATGAGGAAGTCGGCAAACGCTATGGACCTCATCGGATGGCAACCTCCCGCTGAACGCAGTTCTTGCTTTTGTGGCAGGCGAAGCGGGGTCCGCTTCGCCTGATATGGTGTGGCCGGCCGAGAGCTTATTGCTTCGGCGCGGCTGGCGCGGCGGCGGCCGGCGGGTGGCCGGCCGAATTGGCGAAGAAGCGGAAGAACTCCGAATCCGGCCGCAGCAGGAAGCGGGTGTCGTTGCTGCGAAGCCCGGTCTCATAGGCCGACATCGAGCGGTAGAACGCAAAGAAGTCGGGATCCTTGCCATAGGCCTCGGCGAACAGCCGGTTGCGCTCGGCATCGCCGGCACCACGCGTCTGTTCGGAGGTCGAATTGGCTTCCGCGATGATGACGGTCGCCTCACGATCGGCCTTCGACCTGATCTCCTGCGCCTTCTGTCCGCCCTGGGCGCGGAACTCGGCGGCCTCGCGCGCCCGCTCGGTCTGCATGCGCTGATAGACCGCCTGGCTGTTCTGCTCCGGCAGATCGGCGCGGCGGATTCGCACGTCGACCACCTGAATGCCGTAACCGTCGGCTTCCCTGTCGAGCTGTTCGCGAATACGCAGCATCAGGGCTTCGCGCTCATCGCGCACCACCGTGATGAAGGAGACCTCGCCCAGCACGCGGCGCAGCGACGCATTCAACAACGTCGTGAGCTGAATGTTGGCCGCCTGGATCGAACCGATGCTCTGGTAGAAGCGCAGCGCGTTCTTGATGCGGTAGCGGGCGAAGGCGTCGACCACCAGCCGCTTCTGGTCCGAAGCGATCACTTCCTGCGACGGATTTTCCAGATCGAGGATGCGCTTGTCGATCGAGATGACGGTGTCGATGAACGGCGCCTTGAAGTTCAGGCCCGGTTCGGTGACGACGCGGATGGGTTCACCGAGCCGCACCACCAGCACTTGCTGGGTCTGGTCCACGGTGAAGACGGAGCTGTAGCCGAAGATGACGACGACGAACAGCGTGATCAGGAGGACAATGCCTGTGACGGGAGACCTCATCGGTTGCCTCCCTGCTGCTGCTGACCCGTGGCGGGCGGCGCCGGCGTTCGCCGCGGCGACAACTCGTTGAGCGGCAGATACGGCACCATGTTCTGCGCCGACGGGCCGCCGTCATAGACGAGCTTCTCGGCATTGGCGAGGATACGTTCCATCGTCTCGAGATAAATTCGCTGCCGCGTCACGTCCTTTGCCTTGTTGTATTCGTCATAGACTTTCAGGAAGCGCGCGCTCTGGCCCTTGGCCTCGGCGACCGCCTGTTCCTTGTAACCTTCGGCGACCTGCAGGATCTGCGCGGCGCGGCCGCGCGCGTCCGGAACGACGCGGTTGGCGTAGGTCTGCGCTTCGTTCTGCAGACGCTCGAGGTCGGCGCGGGCGGCCTGCACGTCGCGGAACGCGTCGATCACCTGCGCGGGCGGATCGACCTTCTGCATCTGTACCTGCGTGATCTGAACCCCCGAACCATAATTGTCGAGCGTCTTCTGCATCAGTTCCTGCACACCGGCTTCCGTGGTGGTGCGGGCGCCGGTCAGGATCGGCTGGATGTTGGAACGGCCGATCACTTCGCGCATCGCGCTTTCGGCGACCGCCTTCACGGTGCCTTCGGGGTTCTGGATGTTGAACAGGTAATTGCCGACGCCGTCCGGCTTGATCCGCCACAGCACCGTGAAATCGACGTCGACGATGTTCTCGTCGCCGGTCAGCATCAGGCTTTCTTCCGGCACGTCGCGCATGGTGCGGCCGCGCCCGCTCGGATCGCTGATCAGCGTCATGCCGATCGAGATGGTGGAAACGCGCAGCGCCTTCGGCAGCAGCACGGTCTCGATCGGATACGGCAGATGGTAGTTCAGGCCGGGCTGCACGGTCTTGATGTGCTTGCCGAAGCGCAGGATCACGCCGAGTTCTTCCGACTGGACGCGGAAGAAGCCCGACAGGAACCAGATCGCCAGCGCGCCGATCAGAACCAGCGCGATGCCCATGCCGCTGAAATGGCCGCCGGGCAGCAGCTGCTGGATCTTGTCCTGGCCGCGACGCAGAAGGTCCTCAAGATCGGGTGGGCGCGGCCCAACCGATTGCGGTCCGTTGCCCCACGGTCCCTTCGGACCCGAGCCCCACGGGCCCCCGCCTTGATTCTTCCACGGCATATAAAAGTCTCCTCCGCGGGCCCGGGTCCGCCTGATTGGGCAAAATGCCCGGCCTCGCATGTCCGACCGGCTTTATAGGGGACCGCCCGGGCCCTTACAACGCAAGCTTATGGTCTCAAGCAGCTATGCTTGGGGCCATAATTGTCAATGCAAACATTGGCTAGCGAGGTTAATGCGACAATTGACGCGTGCCGCGCCGACGAAATGTCACATAGGAGAAGTCGGCGCTGTCGTCGGGTCCGGCCGGATTCCGCACGCGCGCGACCTCTTCCCAGTCCGAAGCCGCAATTGCGGCGAAACGCGTATCGCCGTCGGGCCGGGCATGCACCTCGGTGATTTCCAGCCGATCGGCACGATCGATCCATTGCGCATAGATTTCCGCGCCGCCGATGATCGCGATCTCAGTGGCGAAACGTCGCAGCGCATCGCCGGTCGCGATCGCCTCGGCGTCGGCAAGGGAAGTGGTGACCACCGCGCCCTCCGCGCGGTAGGCGGCATCGCGCGTGACCACGATGTTGGTCCGCCCTGGGAGCGGCCGGCGAGGAATCGACTGGAAGGTCTTGCGGCCCATCACGATCGGCTTTCCCATCGTCATCGCCTTCAACCGCTGCATGTCGGATTTCAGCCGCCACGGGATGGCGCCGCCGGCGCCGATCACGCCGTTCTCGGCGACCGCGACAATGAGAACAATTTCCATCAACGCGTCCCTTGCGCCAGCGCAGTCAACGCCGGACCGCTTACCCGGCACACCGTCCACTCGTCCATCAGGACCGCGCCCAGCGATTTGTAAAAGTCGATCGACGGCGTATTCCAGTCCAGCACCGACCATTGCAAGCGCGACCAGCCGTTGGCCACACATTGCTTCGCAAGCTGCGCCAGCAGCGCCTTGCCGATGCCTTTGCCGCGCTGCGCCGGCCGGACGAACAGATCCTCAAGATAGATACCGGACCGGCCGCTGAACGTTGAGAAATTGACGAACCAGACCGCGAAGCCGGCCGGCTCGCCCTCCCACTCCGCAATCTCGCAAAACAGCCGCGGATGGCTGCCGAACAGCGCGGCGTCGATGTCAGCTTCGGTGGCCTCGACCTCGTGAAGCAGCTTTTCGTACTCGGCGAGTTCGCGAACCAGGGACAAGACAAGCCCGGCTTCATCGGGACGTGCGCGGCGGATAGCAAGAGCCATTCGATCGCTCACACTGCGTCTCATACAGCTACTTGGGCCTTGATATGCGGGTGCGGATCGTAGCCTTCGAGCACGAAGTCCTCGTAACGGAAAGCGAAGATGTCCTTGACCTCCGGATTGATCTTCATGACCGGCAGCGGCCGCGTCGGCCGCGTCAGTTGCAGCCGCGCCTGTTCGAGATGGTTGGAATAGAGATGCGCGTCGCCGAGCGAGTGCACGAAATCGCCCGCCTTCAATCCCGTCACCTGCGCCACCATCATCGTCAGCAACGCGTAGGACGCGATGTTGAAGGGCACGCCGAGGAAGACGTCGGC
This sequence comes from Bradyrhizobium sp. AUGA SZCCT0431, assembly GCF_018131065.1. Classification (NCBI taxonomy): domain Bacteria; kingdom Pseudomonadati; phylum Pseudomonadota; class Alphaproteobacteria; order Hyphomicrobiales; family Nitrobacteraceae; genus Bradyrhizobium; species Bradyrhizobium sp. AUGA SZCCT0431. The sequence goes on from NZ_JAFCLR010000011.1 coordinate 111,634, forward strand.
GGAGCGCTGATAGAGCTGGCACGACAGCTTGCCATTGGCGACATAGAACTGGAACAGGCAGTGACAGGGCGGCAGCGCCATCTTGTCGACGTCGGCCGGATTCCACGCGCTCACGATCAGGCGCCGCGAATCCGGGTTGCGCTTGATCATGTCGATGAGATTGGAAATCTGGTCGATGCGGCGGCCATCGGGCGCCGGCCAGGATCGCCATTGCGAGCCATAGACCGGGCCGAGATCGCCATTGGCGTCGGCCCATTCGTCCCAGATCGAAACGCCGTTGTCCTTGAGATATTTGATGTTGGTGTCGCCGGCCAGAAACCACAGCAATTCGTGCACGATCGCCTTCAGCGGCAGCCGCTTGGTGGTCAGCATCGGAAACCCGGCGCTCAAGTTGAAGCGCATCTGGTGACCGAAGATCGACAGCGTGCCGGTGCCGGTGCGGTCGTGCTTCTCCGCGCCGTCAGCGAGGATCCGTTCGAGCAGGTCGTGGTACTGATTCATGGAGTCTTCTTGATCAAGGAGTCTTCTTGGCGTCGGTTTCGCAAGCCTTTCGGGAAGGCGAATTTAGCGGCCGCAAGCGGCAATCGACAGTACCGATTCGGCTACGCCCCGATTATACCCGGAAAAGTGATGCGCCTTCCGTGAAACAACAAGGGGCGGAACCTGCGTTCCGCCCCTCACCTATCTACTTGATCGGATTGATCAACCTGCCGGCTTGAGAACCGGCGTCCACTTCGCGATTTCGCTCTTCACCAGTGCGGCCAGCGCTTCCGGCGTGCGATCCTTGGGGCCTGGGATCACGCTGCCGAGCTCAAGCAGGCGCTTTTTGACGGTCTCGTCGTCGAGTGCCTTGACGATCGCCTCGTTCAGCTTGGCAATGATTGGCGCCGGCGTTCCCTTGGGCGCGAAAATCGCGTTCCACGCCTGGGCCTGGAACGCCGGCAGGCCGGCCTCCGTGGTGGTCGGAACATCGGGCAGCGACGGATTGCGCTCGGCGGTCGCAATCGCATAGGCCTTGATGGTGCCGCCATTGATCTGCGGCACGGCGTTGACGATCTGGTCGCACATGTAATCGACCTGTCCGGCCACCAGCGCGTTCATCGCAGGTCCGGTGCCGTTGAAGGGCACGCCGACCGGCTTGACTCCCAGCACCGAGTTCAGCAACTCGCACGACACGTTCGAGACCGAGCCGACGCCGGCATGCGCCGCGTTGACCTTGGTTTCGTTCGCCTTGACGTAGGTGACGAATTCCTTGAGGTCCTTGGGCGCGAGATCCTTGCGCGCCAGGATCAGGATCGGCGTGCCGGCGAGCAGCCCGACCGGCTCGAAATCCTTCTCGGGATGATAGGCGAGCTTGGGATAGAGCGGCACCGACGCCGCATGCGTGCCCATGTGCCCGGTGATCAGCGTATAGCCGTCATTGGCGGCCTTCGACGCGCGGGTCGTGGCGGTGGTGCCGCCGGCGCCGACCACGTTTTCGATGATGATGGCCTGGCCGAGCGTCTGCGCCATATGACCGGTGACGATGCGCGCGATCACGTCGGTCGGACCGCCCGCCGCAAACGGCACGATCATGGTGATGCTGCGCGTCGGGTAGTTTTGCGCCTGGGCCGGCGCGGCAAGAGCGACCAATCCGGCAAGGATGGCCAGGCAACCACCCGCCACAGAGCGACGACCATATAGTTTCATCTAATTCTCCCAGCTAAAGGCATTGAAGCAAATGCCGGCCCGACCGGCCGGCATTTCCATTTCACGAAACAACGAACGAAGTCGATTCGACTTCGGGCTGTGGCGAGCCGACGCAGGTCAGTTCTCGGACTCCACGAACACCTGATCGCGCTTCTTGCGGAGCGATGGCAGTACCGCCAGCACCAGCAGGCCTGCAGCGATCGCCATCAACACCGCCGATAGCGGACGCGTCAGGAACACTGACCAGTCACCGCGCGAGATCAGCAGCGCCCGGCGCAGGTTCTCCTCCATCAGCGGTCCGAGCACCATTCCGAGCAGCAGCGGCGCCGGCTCGAAATCATGCTTGATCAGCCAGTATCCGACCAGCCCGAACACGCCGGCGAGCACCACGTCCGTCGGCGCATTGTTCACCGAATAGATGCCGATCGCGCAGAACACCACGATCGAGGGGAACATCAGCCGATAGGGCACGCGCAACAGCCGCACCCAGATCCCGACCAGCGGCAGGTTGATGATCAGCAGCATCAAATTGCCGACCCACATCGAAGCGATCATGCCCCAGACGAGTTCGGGCTGCTTCTGCATCACCTGCGGTCCCGGCACGATACCGTGAATGGTCATCGCGCCGACCATCAGCGCCATGACAGCGTTCGGCGGGATGCCGAGCGTCAATAGCGGGATGAACGAGGTCTGGGCCGCCGCGTTGTTGGCGCTCTCAGGCGCCGCGACACCCTCGATCACGCCGTGACCGAATTTCTGCGGATGCTTCGATACCTTCTTTTCCAGCGTATAGGCGGCGAAGGATGCGATGACCGCGCCGCCGCCCGGCAGAATGCCGAGGATCGATCCCAGCACCGTGCCACGCAGGATCGCCGGCGTGGAATCCAGCAGGTCTTTTTTGGTCGGCATCAGGCCGGTGACCTTCTGCTGCACCAGCTGGCGGTCGGTTTCGCCGCCCGCATCGAGATTGCGGATGATCTCGGCGAAGCCGAACAGGCCCATCGCGACGGTGGCAAAGCCGAGGCCGTCCGCGAGTTCGGGGATGTTGAAAGCCATCCGCGATGCGCCGGTCTCGATGTCGGACCCGACCATCGACAACAGCAGGCCGAACACGATCATCGCGATCGCCTTCAGCACCGAGCCCTTGGCAAGCACCACCGCGAAGATCAGGCCGAGCACCATCAGCGAGAAATATTCGGCCGGCCCGAACGCCAGCGCGATCTTGGTCAGCGGCGCGCCAAGCAGCGCGATCAGAACTGTCGCGACGCAGCCGGCAAAGAACGAGCCGATCGCCGCGATCGCCAGTGCCGGACCTGCACGTCCCTTCTTGGCCATCTGAAAACCGTCGAGCGCGGTCACCACGGAGCCCGCCTCGCCTGGAATGTTGACCAGGATCGAGGTGGTCGAACCGCCGTATTGCGCACCGTAGTAGATGCCGGCGAGCATGATCAGCGCGCCGACCGGCGGCAGGCCGAACGTGATCGGCAGCAGCATGGCGACCGTGGCGATGGTGCCGATGCCCGGCAGCACGCCGACCAGCGTTCCGACCAGTGCACCAATCAGGCAGAGCAGAATGTTGACGGGAATGGGAATCGACACGCCGCCAAGAAAAGCGGGGGTCCACTGCACCAGCTGGAATACGACGCCGAAGCCGAGGCTAAGGTTTGAAAAAACGTCACCCATCACACCCTCACCGGATCATAAATTTGGGCAGCATCTGCAAGGGCAGACCCAGCGCGTAGGGAAACAACAGGCTGCAGAACGCCGTCAGGCACACGGCGACGATGATGGTTTCCGTCCATTTCGTTTCCGGCGTGCCCAATGCCGCAATCAGGAAGCTCGAGAACGCCGTGACGATCAGGCCCATCGGGCGGATCATGAGCGCAAAGGACAGGATCGCCAGCGATACGAACAGCGGGCCGCGCCAATGGTATTTCGCCAGGTGCGCGCCCTCGGTGACGAGGCCGACGACCATCACCGCAACGCCGAGGCCAAGCAACAGAAAGGCGAACATGCGCGGCGCGGTTCCGGCCCCGAACGAGAACCCCCGCATGCCCTGCAAATCGCTCGACGCCCACAGGGCGAACAGCGCGATAGCGATCAGCGCGACCCCGCCGACGAAGTCCTGCGGACCGCGAACCCATTTCGGCATGATCGATTTGACCGGCCCGTGGCTCGGCGTATCACTCATCGATATCTCTCCCCCCGACAGGGCTTCCCGCCCGTTCTGATTGGATGGCGTTTCTGATTGGATGGCTTTTGTGCACAGTCCCAAGGTCTTGCCTAGCGATTTTCCTCAGATAACGCCAGCAAAACCCAAAGCACCTCCGGCCAGCAATATCCAGACCGGATTGAGCCGCGTCGCAAAGGCCAGAACCGCGGCGGCCGCCGTAATCAGGCCGGCCACCCAGCTAAGGTCCGAAGTCAGCGCCAAAATCAGGCCACTGGCGCCCATCAGGCCGATCGAAAGCGGAACAAGGGCCGCCTGGATAATGGCGGGCCAGCGGGATTGGCTCGACCGCTGCAAAAGACGGCTCACATAATAGGCAAGGACGGCGGTCGGGCCGCACATCGCCAGGGTCGCCGCCAGCGCACCGGCCACCCCAGCGACGGAATAGCCGATCAGGGTCACGATCAGCACGTTCGGCCCCGGCGAGAGCTGGGAGATGGCGAAGATGTCGGCGAATTGCTTGTCATTCATCCAGTGGTGAACGTCGACCGCGATCCGGTGCATCTCGGGTATGGCCGAATTCGCGCCGCCAACCGCAAACAGCGACATCAAACCGAAAGTCCAAACGAGCGTCGAAATCGGATTGCCGTCCGAATTCATGCGGCCACCCGCTGGCGCAGAAAATAGGTAATGCCGAGGCTGAGCGGGACCGCCACCAGCAGCACCGTCTGCAGCGGCAGCCGCAGCACGCCGATGGCAATGAATACCGCGAGCAGGAACACGAGCCCGACCAGGTCGCGCTTTTTGATCAGCGGCATCATCATCTTGAAGACGACGGCCATCAGAAGCCCGACCGCCGCGCAGGAGACGCCGGCCAGGATCCGCCGCAGCGCGTCGATCTCGCCGTAGCGCGCGTACAGCGCCGCGAGGATCGTGGCGATCACCATGGGCGGGCCGACCAGCCCGGCAAAGGCCGCGATGCCGCCGGCAATGCCACGAAAGCGCGAGCCGAACACGACCGACAGGTTGACGATATTGGGCCCTGGCAGAAAATGGCACAGCGCGAAGGTCTCGTTGAATTCTTCCGCCGTCATCCAGCGGTGCTGGTCGACGATGCCGCGCCGGGCCCAGACCAGCACCCCGCCGAAGCCGGCCAGCGACATTTTGGCGAACGCCACGAACAGCTCGAGCAGGCCGGGCTGGTTTGGCGGGTGCGATGCAGGAAGATCCGGCGCCGGGACGGCGGCCGGCGGGGATTCCGAAGCCATGGACTTCGAAGCCATGGACTTCGAAGGCATGGATTTCGAAGGCATGGCGCAAAATCTAGAACGGCGGCACCGCCAAGGCCAATCCCAATTCGTCCGGTTCCCGCGCATTCCACGCCCATCCCGGCACTATTTTTCTCAGCCTTTGCCCCCTATATTAGAGGTGCCGGCTCGCCGGCTATGGAAATAAATTGCCGTCGCAATAAACCATTCGGACCCGGGGGCAGTACCCGGCGCCTCCACCCAAGCCCACCTTTGAAGGCGGGTTTCGGCGGGGGCGAAACAGGATCGACGAGGGCGTAAAGGGCGTGTTTTTTCTCGGTATGGTTCCGCCGTTATCGGGCTATGCAATAGTTGCAAACGACAACTATGCTCCGGTTGCTCAGGCTGCGTAACGCAGTTTGAAAAACCAAGTCTAAAGTCCTAGTGGGTTAAGCTCCGCTAGGCGGGGTTCGGAGGCACCTGGCAACAGAAGCCTCCACTTTATTTGCTCCCGCTTTTCCTGCGAGATTTCTTGTGAGTTTTCTTGTGAGTTTTCTTGCGATTTGCCGCTCGGCGGAACGCTTCTGCCGGAAATTCGATCGATGACGCCTGCTGACCTGCGGCCCCCGCCGGGGTAGCATGGGTCAAAATGGCGAGTCGGGCGACCGGCAGTGCCACCCATCTCAACGTGACAGGACCACCATGGCGACCGACCACATCCGTTATGACGTGCTGGCGCGCGACGCGCTGCGCGGGGTGCTGCGCCGCGTGCTGACCGACGCCGCCGAGCACGGCCTGCCCGGCGAGCATCATTTCTTCATCACCTTCCTGTCCACCGCCGACGGCGTCAAACTGTCGCCGCGGCTGCTGGCGCAATATCCGGAAGAGATGACCATCATCCTCCAGCACCAGTTCTGGGATCTGGTGGTGAGCGAGGATCGCTTCGAGGTCGGCCTGTCGTTCGGCGGCATCCCCGAGCGGCTGGTGGTTCCGTTCGCGGCGATCAAGAGCTTCCTCGATCCCTCGGTGAAGTTCGGGCTGCAATTCGAGCCATCCGACGAGGCCGCCGAAACGCCCACCGCCAACCTGCCCGCCGTTGCCGCGGCCCCCAGCCTGCCCGTTCCTGCACCGGCCACAGCCGCCGAAAGCAAGGACGAGAGCAAGGATGAGCCGGCCAAGCCGAGCGAGGGCGCGGAAGTGGTGCGGCTGGATCGTTTCCGCAAGAAATAACTGGAGACAATCTACGCGCGGGAAAATCCGCGGCGCGCTACAATGACCGTTCCGCATCCACGCGTAACGGAATTCATTGATGGCCCGACGAGCGACATCCCCGCGATCCAAATCCACCCGCAGCGAAACCGACAGTTTCGGGCCCATTGACGTCCCCGCCGATCGCTATTGGGGCGCGCAGACCGAGCGCTCGCGGCAGAATTTCCGCATCGGCCATGACCGCATGCCGACCGCGCTCGTCCATGCGCTCGGCATCGTCAAGCTCGCCGCCGCGCAGACCAACCGCGACCTCGGCCTGCTCGACGCGCGCCGCGCCACCGCCATCACCCGCGCCGCGCGCGAGGTGATCGAGGGCAAGCTCGACGATCATTTTCCGCTGGTGGTCTGGCAAACCGGTTCGGGCACCCAGACCAACATGAATCTCAACGAGGTGATCGGCAACCGCGCCAACCAGATGCTCGGCGGCGAACTCGGCGCCAAGAAGCCGGTTCATCCCAACGATCACGTTAATATGAGCCAGTCGTCGAATGATTCATTCCCGACCGCGATGCATATCGCCGCCGCCGGACGCATTATTGACGATCTGATCCCGGCCCTGAGCGAATTGCATCGCGAACTGCGCAGGAAGGAAAAGGCGTTCGCCAGGATCGTCAAGATCGGCCGCACCCATACCCAGGATGCGACGCCGCTGACGCTGGGTCAGGAATTTTCCGGCTACGCCGCACAGGTGGAAAGCGGCATCGCACGGCTGCGCGTGGCGGTGAAGGATCTGTTCCCGCTGGCGCAGGGTGGCACCGCTGTGGGCACCGGCCTCAACTCGAAACCGAAATTCGCGAGGACCTTCGCAAGGCACGTCGCCAAGATTACAAAACTGCCGTTCACGAGTGCCGCCAACAAGTTCGAGGCGCTGGCTTCCAACGACGCCTATGTGCTGGTGCATGGCGCGATCAACTCGGTGGCGACCGGCCTGTTCAAGATCGCCAACGATATTCGCCTCTTGGGATCGGGCCCGCGCTCCGGCCTCGGCGAATTGATCCTGCCCGAAAACGAACCGGGTTCTTCGATCATGCCGGGCAAGGTCAACCCGACCCAATGCGAAGCACTGACGATGGTTTGCTGCCAGGTGTTCGGCAACCAGACCGCCGTGACGGTCGCCGGCAGCCAGGGCCATTTCGAGCTGAACGTGTACAAGCCCGTGCTGGCATATTGTATGTTGAATTCCATCCAATTGCTGTCGGATGTGGTTCGCTCCTTCACCGAGCATTGCGTGGTGGGAATACGCGCCGACGAAAAGCGCATCCGCGATCTGATGGAGCGTTCACTGATGCTGGTGACGGCGCTCGCGCCCAAGATCGGTTACGACAACGCCGCCAAGGTCGCCAAATCGGCGCATGCGCGCGGAACCACGTTGAAAGAAGAGGCTGTGCGGCTTGGGTTCGTTACTGCGGCCGAGTTCGATCGCCTGGTCCAGCCCGACAAGATGACACACCCGGGCTAACGGTCGCGCGACCCCGGTAAACTACGGACGTGCGTGACGTGATTATTGATCATAACTCCCAAAGAATGAGTTTGCTCATCTATCGCCATCTCGCGGACACAAGGTACGAGCACAAAATATTTGGTTTTCGCAGAGCGAAACTTATTTTTTGATGCTATCAGAGAGCGCTACACGGGGATTCTGATGACGATCGATTTTGCACGCGCGCGGCGTGATCACGTTTGCATACGTAATGGATTTTCACACCTTCAAGTCGCCGGATGATGGAGGCGAGCATGGGGGACGTGGTCAACCTGAAGCGCTTCAAGAAGCGCAACGAGCGCGAAGCCTCGGCCAAGCAGGCCGACGCCAACCGCGCGCGGTTCGGCCGTACCAAATCCGAACGCGCGCTCGACGAGCAGGCGAAGGATCGCGCCGGGAACTTGCTGGATCAACATCGCATCGACGGCGGAGACGCATCATGAAGTCGCCGGTCGTCAAGCGCTCGATCGTGGTCGCCGGCCACAAGACCAGCGTCAGCCTCGAAGAGGCGTTCTGGAACGGCATGAAGGAAATCTCGGGCCTGCGGAACATGACGCTGTCCGAACTGGTCGGCGAGATCGACAGCAACCGCCAGCAGGGCAATTTGTCCTCGGCGATACGTCTGTTCGTGCTGGACTATTTCCGCACCCGCGCGATGCCGGCGGCCGCAGTTGCTCCTGAGGCCAGACCGCAGAGCTAGAACGCATTTCGTCGGGCTCAAACTAGCCGCAGGCGCTTCTCGCAAGGGAATACGCCCGCGGCGATTATCTCGCACACCTCAATAGACGAGGCTCGAACCGGGCGGCTTTTCAAGCGCGGCCGCGAGCGAACGATATTCCGTGCAGTCGGTGCCGCAGATCGCAGCGATCCGGCTCAAATGATATTGCGCAGAATCACGGTTGCCCTGCTCGATCTGCCAGAGGCCGTAGTACTGCCAGGTCAGCACGTGGTTGGGATCCGCCTTGAGCGCGCGCTCGTACCAGGCTTGCGACAGTTTGTAGTCGCCGAGCTTGCGATAGGAGTAGCCGATCAGATTGGCCACGTTGGGATGATCGTCGTGGCCGAGCGCCTTCAACTGCTCGATGGCGCCGGCATACTCGTTGCGGTCATAAATCGTCGCATAGGCTGCGCGATACCCCTGGATAAAGGCGGGGTCGCCGAGGCTGGTTTCCTTGGCTTTCTTCTTGGCCTTTTGGGTGCTGCTTCTGGCGGGCCGCGGCGCCGACCTGGTTTCCGGCGGTGGGGGCGTCGCCATCGGTGAATCGGCGCCGCCGCCACCTCCGGCGGCAAAGGCTGGAACCGGCGGTGCCGCAACGGCCAGCGCCATCAAGGACATTGCCAGTGTTACTAACCTGATCACGGATTTGAACACGCGCGCCTCCTGCTCTCGAGGATAGGAATTCCTCCAGCCGTATCCATCAACCCCGCCTTGCACCGTACATTCCCCGACTTCGTCGGGGCGTCCTCACAAATCGGAGAGATCGTCGAGGACGCCCTTGCCTTGGGGCCGGCAAGTTTCTAGGAAATGCCGATCGAGCCACACGGACACATGGAGAGAGCAATGGACATCGCAATGCACACCGCGCCGCGATCCCTGTCCATTTCGGAAGCTCTTCATGCCCGCCTTTCTCATTCTGGATTCGATTTCCCTCAATACACCTGACGGCCGGCCACTGTTCGACGGACTGACGCTTGCGCTTGGGCGCGAGCGAACGGGGCTCGTCGGCCGCAACGGCTCCGGCAAATCCACACTGCTGCGCCTGATCGCGGGCGAGAGCGAACCTGCCGGCGGATCCGTGCAACGCATCGGCTCGATCGGCATGCTCGCGCAGCTGGCGGATGACCGGCAGACGGTCGCGCAAGCGCTCGGTGTTGCCGGCGACCTCGCCCGCCTGCGCCGTCTCGAACGCGGCGAGGGCTCGCTCGACGATACCGCGGATGCCGACTGGACGCTGGAAGCGAGATTGCATACCGCACTGGTCGAAACCGGCCTGCCCGCGATGCCGCTCGATCGTCCGATCGCCTCGCTGAGCGGCGGCGAACGAACGCGCGTCGCGCTGGCACGACTCTTGATCGAGGCACCGGACTTGTTGTTGCTCGATGAGCCCACCAACAATCTCGACGCCGATGGAAGGCAAGCGGTGGCGCAACTGCTCGCACGCTGGCAGGGCGGCGCGCTCGTCGCCAGCCATGACCGCGCGCTGCTGGAGCGCGTCGACCGCATCGTCGAACTGATGCCGGTCGGCATTACCGTGTTTGGCGGCGCGTGGTCCACCTTCGCCGAGGCGCGCGACGCCGCCCGCGCCCGCGCCGGAGCCGAACTCGAGCGCGCGTCGGACGCGCTGCGCGATACCGAACGGTCTATTCAGAAAGCGCGCGAGAAGAAGGCGCGCCGCGACAGTGTTGGTCGCGCCTACGCACGCTCGGGCAGCCAGGCAAGGATCATGTTGGGTGCCCAAAAGCAGATCGCGGAAGCGAGCAGCGCCCGCGAGGGCCACCTTGCCGATCGCCTGCTCAACGACCGTACCGGCGCCCTCGAAGAAGCCCGCGCCAAAGTGGAAGTCCTGACACCGCTTGCGATCGACCTGCCCAAGGCCAACCTGCCCGGCGGCCGCGAACTCGTCGCCTTCAAGGATGTGATGATGTCCTTTGAAGGCCGCCCTTTGTTCGGCCCGCTGTCATTCGAGGTGCGCGGGCCCGAGCGGATCGCGATCCGCGGCGCCAACGGCTCCGGCAAGACCACGCTGTTCCGACTGATCACGGGCGAACTGAAACCTGCGTGCGGCGAGATCCGCCGCCTGACCGATCGCATCGCCGTCCTTGACCAGCATGTCGGGCTGCTCGATCCGGCTTCATCCGTCCTCGACAATCTGCGCCGCCTCAATCCGGAACTGACAGCAAATGAAGCGCACGCCGCGCTCGCCCGCTTTGCCTTTCGCAACCGCGCGGCGCTGCAAATCGCCGGCACGCTGTCCGGCGGCGAACGGCTGCGCGCGGGAATGGCTTGCGTGTTCGCGAGACCTCAACCGCCCTTCATGCTGCTGCTGGATGAGCCGACCAATCACCTCGATCTCGCCTCGATCGAGGAACTGGAAGTTGCGTTGAAGGGATTCGACGGCGCGCTGATCGTGATCAGCCACGACCAGGCATTTTTGCAGTCGATCGGGATCCAGCGCGAGATCGTGCTCTAGTTATTCTGCAGCGCCGGCCGCGGCGGTGGATTGGCGACCTGCGGCGTCAGCGACAGCGGCGGCTTCGGCCTGGGCTTCGCGGCGGCGCCGGGCGCGGGCCTGACCTCGATCGGCGGCGGCAGCGGCGCAACCTGTTGCTGGGTCGTGACCGGCGCGGGCGCAGGCGCAGGTGCCGTCGCGATGGGCGCCGGCGGGCGCGGCGGTGTGGCGGCCTTTGGCTTTGCTGCCGGCGGCCGGCGCGGATCGCGGCCGGGCACCGGCACTGGCGGCAGCGCCTCGCTCGGCGAAGCCAATTCCGGCGCTAATGGCACCACCGCATCCGGCGGCAGCGATATCGGCGCCGGCATCGGCGGCGGGGGTTCGCCACGCTCGATCGCATCCAGCCTTCTGGTTTCGTGATCGATCGTCCGCACCGCCAGCCAGGACGACAACGCCGTCACATCGACGCTGCGATTGAGCGCATCGGGCGTGCCCACGGCAAACAATTGAATCTCGGGGCGGCCGGTCGCCGGTCCCACCATCGTCAGCGCCAGCGCGGCGCGGATGTCGGCCTGATCGGCCGGAATATCATAGCCGCCGGAGACGGTGGCGCGCACGCCATTGGCGTCGAGCGTGGTGGCGCCGACGCGTAGCCGGCCATCCCGGATGTTGAACGGGATTTGCGCCGAGCCGACCGACAATGCGCCGGCCAGCAGCGCCGGTTCGACGATTTGCCTCAGCCTCGCATCGTCCTTGGCCTGGCCGCCATCGCTGGCGCGAACCGCCACCTCAAAGGCGCGCGGATCGAGCCCGGCAATCCTCGCGGATTCCAGCGTCACGGTTCCGCTGCCGGAGAGTGCGCCGGTCAGCGCCGCCGCGCTCCGGCCCTGGCTTGCCAACGCCATCTGCAGCGACGCGCGGCCCGCGGGCATCGCGAGATTGCGATAGCGCAGCGCCGTGCCATCGACGCTACTGAGCTGCACGCTCGCATTCATCGCAATGCCATTTGGGCCCTGCCTGGCGTCGATCGTGGCCGAGGCCTCGCCGCCGCCGATCTTGCCCTTGATGGAATCGAAGGTCAGCGACTGGCCGTCGCCTTTCACAATCCCGCTCACCGGTTGTAATTCGCTGCCGCCCGGCAGCAAGCCACGCAATGCCTGGAACGCGACCTTGCCGCGCCAGCCCTTGACCAGCCCCGCGGTGAGCGGCTCCGCCGCATCGTGTCCGGCAGCCCCCATCGCCAACGCAAAGGCCGGCGCCAGCGCGATTTGGTCGAGGCCGATTTCACCTTCGATATTTTTTTCGTCGCCCAAGGTAACCGCGACGTGTCCGCGCAGCCGTGAACCGGCAATGCTGCTGTCGAGATCGTCGAACGTGAGCTTGTTGCCTGCGAGTGACACGCGCGAGGACAGGCCGATATTCTGTGCCAGCGTGTCCGTCGGCTTGAGGTCGAGCAACGGCCCGAAATCGGCGCTGCGAACTTTCAGGGAGAAACTGCCCTTGGCCTCCTGCGCCCATGGCTCCGCCGTACCGTCAGCGTCGGCGTCCAGGCCCTTTCCGGAGATCTTCGCCTTGAGCCGCAGCGACGCACCCCATGCCCCCGTCGCCGAGCCTTCGAACTGCGCCGGACCGTCGCCGGCGGTCATCGCGCGATCCAGCCCCAGCAGCGCCAGCAAGGCACGGCCCTGCCCCGACGACATCTTCGAATCGATGCCGATTTCGCTGCGCCCCAGCGCCTGCAGATCGATGCCCTGGATCGCCATCACTGCCGGCTTTGCGGTGATCGTGGTGATTCCCTTGAGCTGCGGCGAATCGATGTCGACCACCGCGCGCGCGTTGGCAAGATCGGCCTGCCCGGCGCTCTTGTTGAGTTCGAGCGCGAGTTTGACGCGCGCAGGCCCCGGGCTCGCCCCCATCGCATTGAGCCGCGCAGCCAGCGACGGCGCAAACGGCGCCACCAACGCGGTGATCTGGCCAAACGACGACGCCGTCGAATGAAGTTCCAGCTTCCCAATCGAAGCGAAGCGATCGAAACGGCCGATGCCTTCCAACGCGACCTTGTCAGGCTGGCCGATATTCAACTGGTCGAGCGAAAACGCTTTCGGTCCGTAACCAAGCCTGGCCACCAGCGGCCGCAACTCCTGGCCGGCGGAAATGGCGCGGCCGATATCCAGTGACAGCCGCCCTTCGTCCGGCCATTCGGCCTGCGGGCCGGCCAGCGAACGCGCCAATGCCGTGGCCGCATCGAGGTCGAGGCGCTCGGCCTTCAACTCCGCCGTGATCTTCGAGCCATTGCCCGCTTGCCGGTGTGACACCGCGATACGGCCTTCAACGGCGCCGCCATCGATCTCGGCCTTCATCGCTTCGATGGCGAATCCATCAGGCGCAATGGTGACGTCGCCGCGCAGCCGCAACGGCTTCTGGCTGCGATAGCCGATGTCGCCGCGGCCCTGCAGCCAGGTCATCAACGCGTCGGGATCTGACGATTCGACGTTGAGCGCGGCCTTGAACTGATCCGGCGACGCGCCTTTTGCGATCGCCTCGCTCAACGAGACCCGCGTCGTGCCCGGCGCGCGAAACTCCAGCTTGCGTACGCTCCAGGATTTCGCATCGCCATGCAGTTCGGCAGCGATGTCCTGCAACGGACGGCCGCCCAGCATCACCTGCTCGGAGGCTAATCCGATCTGCGCCGCGATCGGGACTTGCGGAAGGCCCGACATCAGCGCGCGCACCGCCGGCAACACACGGACCGGTTCGGTGGCGCTGACGTCCTTGCTGTCCTTGGCGAAGAATCTGTCGGCATCAAGCTGGCGCGCGACGAGCGAAGCCCGCAGCAGCGGCGAGCCGCCGAAGCGCATGTCGCCATTTCCCGCCAGTTTCAGCGCGCGTTCGTCCGCGCCATACGTCACCTCGAGCGCATCAAGCCGTGCGGTTGAGTAATCGGCCTTGACGCGGGAGCTGACACGCCAGGATGGCGGCGACGTATCGAAGTCGCCGGCCTTTGGGCGGGGCGGACTCGCCAATATCATCGTGCCATCGAAACGCGGCGCCCGCGTCTCGAAAGACAATATGCCGTCGAGATCGGCCGAAAGCGTGTTCGGGCCGGGATCGATGTTCAAATGGACACGGGTGCCGTTGCCGTCGGCGGTCTGGCCGGAAGAAACCCGAAACGGATAGCGCGTGCCCGACAGCACGAAATTGCCGTCGCCACGGATCGAGCCCGCCAGCGAACGGACATCGCCGGAGAAGGCGATGTCGTTCAGTTCGAGGGTGTTGCGGCTGGCGGCGTCGTGCAGCGCGATCCGGCCGGTGAGATTGAGCCGATCGATCGCCAGCGAGCCCGGATTGAGCGTTCCGGTCGAGGCCGGCCAGTCGATCCGGCCCTTTGGATCAAGCCCGAGATCGAGCGACATGCCGTTGATGGAAAGCTCGGTGGCGCGCACTTCGCCGCGCATCAGCGAACCCAGGCTGAATTCGACGTCGAGCTTGTCGGCGCGCACCTTGCCAAGGTCGCTGGCGCCGCCGACCGTCACCGCGCGCAGCTGCAACGACGGCGCCGGCAACAGCCGCGCGTCGAGTTTGCCGCCGACGCGCACCGGCGCGCCGATGATCCGGCTCGCCTCGGCCTCGAATTGCGGCCGGAATTGATTCCAGTCGATGAAATACGGCCCGACAAGCGCGGCCACCAGCGCAATGATGAAGGCGATTGCCAGGCCGAGCAGCGTCGTCTGCACGGTGTCTCCCCATGAACCGCTCCGGCACAGACCGCGCCACGCGAACTCAGGGCCGGAGCAGCCCAATATATAGAGAGAAGTATGGCGAAGTCACAGCGGCATCAGCGCCATAGCCCCGCCGGTTCCGATTTATTCAGAACCTGAGGGCTCGTCGATGTCGAGGCGATATGGTTACCAGCTTGCCGGCAGATGCTTCAGGCCCCGGAGCACGAAGGTCGGCCGCCATTCCGGGTTCACCGCGTCATCCAGCCGCAGGTCGGGAATCCGGCGCAGCAGGGTGGAAAGCGCGATCTCCGCCTCGATCCGCGCCAACTGGGCGCCGAGACAGAAGTGGATACCCCCGCCAAAGGACAGCGGCTTCACATTGGGCCGGGTAATATCGAGACGCTCGGGGTGATCAGGGTAGACCGCCGGATCGTGGTTGGCCGAACCGAGCAGGCAAAGCACGGTCTCGCCTTTTGGAATCCGCTTGCCGCCGAGGTCGTCGATGTCTTCCAGCGCCACCCGGCCGGTCAGTTGCACGGAGGAATCGTAGCGCAGGAACTCTTCGACCGCGTTGGTCATGAGTTCGGGCCTGGCCTTGAGCAGCGCCAATTGGTCCGGATTGCGATGCAGCGCCAGCAGGCCGTTGCCGATCAGGTTGACGGTCGTCTCATGGCCGGCGCCGAACAGCAGGATGATGTTGGCCGTCAGCTCCTCATTGGAGAGCTTGTGACCGTCTTCCTCCGCCTGCACCAGCTGCGTGGTCAGATCGTCGCCGGGGTTTTTTCGCCGCAACTCGAACAGTTGCTGGAAATACATCTCGGAAATCATTGTGCCTTCGTTGGCCTGCTTGATCTCCTCCGGCGACAACGGCACCGGATCGAGAATGCGGCCACCCCCGCGCGCCCGGGTGTAAAACGCCTCGCGATGCTCTTCGGGGATGCCGAGCATGTCGCAGATGACGGTCACCGGCAGGCGGAAGGCGAAATCCTCGATCAGGTCCATCTTCCCCTGCGGGATGATCCGGTCGAGCGTCTCGTCGACGATTTGCTGGATGCGCGGGCGCATGTCCTCGACCCGGCGCGCGGTGAACGCTTTCACCACCAGTCCGCGCAGACGGGTGTGATCGGGCGGATCCTGCTGCAGCATCATGAGACCGAGGCTGCGAAAGGCCGGCTCCTCCATGATGTTGGGCCCATAGCGCCGGATGGTGCGTTCGACATGCTGCTTGCCAAAGCGCTTGTCGCGGATCACCAGACTGGCCTCGGCGTGCCGGCTGGCGACATAGAGGCCGAGCGGCGTCAGATGCACGGGATCGGTGGTGCGCATCCGCGCGTAATGCGGATAGGGATTGCGGATGAATTCCGGTGACAACGGATTGAAAAGCAGCTCGCTCGTCGCAGCCTGAACGTGCTCGTTCATGATTGACCTCGATTGGTTTCCACGCCGCAGTTTTTGTTAGTCTATCAGCGCATCGCGTCCGCTGATGCCGGATCTTGCCATCCGGGCCTCTGCAACTCGATACACTGTTGTATTGAGTTGCATTCTCACCTAAAATGGGCCGATGTCAAGGTTGCGAACCAGACCGACAAGGGACGATACCCGCGACAAGCTGTTCGAGGCGGCGGCGCGGGTGTTCGAGGAACAGGGCATTGGCGGCGCCAGCATCGAAATCATTGCCGCCGCGGCCGGCTTCTCGCGCGGCGCATTCTATTCGAATTTCACCAGCAAGGACGAGTTGATCATCGCCATGCTCGAGAATCACGTCGAGCAATCGATTCTGCGCCTTCACGATCTGCTCGCGAAGCACAAAAGCCTGCCGGATTTCATCGACGCGCTGAAGACGATGGACCGCAGCCAGCAGGATCCGCTAGGCCGCTCGCCCTTGCTGCACATGGAGATGATTCTGTTCGTGGCGCGCGCGGAAAAGCGCCGGCCCGAACTCGCCAAGCGGCTGCGCGCTCGCCGAAAATTGATCGCCGACATTGTCGAGACCGCAGCGAAGAACAGCGGCAAGGATCCAGTGCTCGATCCGGCCTGGTGGGGGGCTATCGTTCTTGCGATGGAAGACGGCTTCCGCCTGCACCGCCTGATCGATCCCGAGACCACGCCATCAGACAGTTTTCTGCGCGCCATCGGCGATCTGGAACGCGCCATCGGCGCGGCGTCGGCATAACTATTCTAACCGCCGCCTTGCATCTTATGCAGCTGCCCCGCGACGGCGCGGATCTTGCGCGGTGATGCCTGCCAGATCGCGAACGCCGACAAGGCGCTCACGGCGATGCCGATCGCAAAGGCCAGCGTGTAGCTGCCGTTAAGGTCGAACAGAAACCCGGTCGCCCACGGGCCGGCCGCGCCGCCGGCCAGCGCCGCCAGCATCATGGTGCCGAAAATGCTGCCATATTGCTTGCCCTGGAAGATTTCGAGCACCACCGCGCCCATCACCGAGGTCAGGCCGTAGCCGAGCACGCCCTGTGTCACGATCATCAGATAGACCAGCGGCAATACCGGCGCGAATTTCAGTCCGATCAGTGCGGCGAAACAAATCGCAAAGCCCAGGCAGCTGATCGCCCAGATCCATTCACGCCCGATCCGGTCGGAAAGATGCCCGAGCCAGATCTGGCCGGGAATACCGAGCAGGCTGACCACGCCGAGCGCCCAGACAGCGACATTGGCGCTGAAGCCGATATCGAGCAGGAACTTGGTCTGGTGCACCTGCACCGCGTACCAGACGTACAGGCCGCAGAAATAGCCAAGGCAGATCCACCAGAACCGCGCGGTGCGCAGCGCACGCCGCAAGGTCCAGTCGGTGGCGGCCCAGACCGGGTCGACGATGTTCGAGACCGGTTTTGCTGAAGTCGCCGTCGGCGCGGCGTCGCCATCCGGCAGCAGCCCGATATCTTCGGGACGCATCCGCAGCAACAGATTGATCGGCGCCAACACGACCAGGACCACAATGCCCATCGCGGTGCAGGCGGTGCGCCAGCCGGTCTGCTCGATCATGTGCTGCACCCAGGGCAGCAAGGTCACCGAACCGATACCGACGCCGGCAAATGCCAGCCCCATCGCAAGGCCGCGGCGGCGAATGAACCAGTTCGGCACGAACAGCGATTGGCCGGAATAGCCGAGACACACACTTCCCGCGCCGACCAGCACGCCGATGGTGAGATAGAGATGCCAGGGCTGCGTCGTCAGCGGCGCCAGCAGCAGGCCCGCGCCCATCAGGGCGACGCCGAGTTCCATCACCGCGCGCGGGCCGTGACGGTCCATCAAGCGGCCGATCAACGGGCTGACGCCGCCGGAGACCACGAAACCGAACGAGAAGGCGCCTGCGGTGAGGCCGCGTTCCCAGCCGAATTCGGAGATGATCGGCGGAAAGAACAGCGAGAACGCGGTCCGCGCATTGACGCCGATCGCCATGGTGACGAACGTCACCGCGACGATCGTCCAGCCGTAAAAGAAGGGAAGACGCATAGGCATGTCATTCCGGGGCGCACGAAGTGCGAGCTACGATGCGCAATTGCGCATCGGAGAATCTCGAGGTTCCGGGTCTGGTCCTTCGGACCATCCCGGAATGACGGGGTCAAGAGCTTTCGCGCCTAACGCCGAGGCGTCGGGTCAGGCATGAATGCTGCAGAGCATCAAGGACGTCGCGTCCAGCTGATAGCGTTGACGGCGCCGACCGGAATCTCGCCCGCGATGATCTTCTCGACCTGCCGCACCGTTTCGAGCGACTGGCTTTCGATCGCGGGCGGCGTCAGCCCGCCGATATGCGGCGTTGCGATCACATCAGGCAGTTGTGCCAGTTCCGGCGTCGGCATCTGGTCCAGGGCGCGGCCGACATCCATTGCGGCGCCCGCAATCCGCTTCTCGTGCAGCGCTGCGGTCAGCGCCGCCTCGTCGACGAGATTGCCGCGCGACAGATTGATGAAGAACGCATGCCGCTGCATCCGCGCCAGCGCCGCCTGCCCGATCAGATTTTCCGTCGCCTCATTGGCAACCGCGAGACAGACAACAAAGTCGGATCGTTCCAGCAGATCGTCGAGCGGCAGATGCCGGATGTCAGGCTCGCTCACACTCGCAAGGGGATCGGCGACCAAAACTTCCATGCCCAGCACCTTGGCGATCCCGGCGAGGTAGCGGCCGATGCTGCCATAGCCGATAATGCCGATGCGGCTGCCGGCCAGTTGCCGGCCCATGATCACTTTGGGCTTCCGCCCGGCATGATAGTCGGCGCTGGCGCGCGAGACGCCGCGCGACAGGTCGACCATGAATCCGAGCGCGAGTTCGGCCACTGACTGGACGAAGCCGGGTCCGGCCTGGGTCACCAGCACGCCCGCGCGCGAAGCCTGCTCGACGTCGATGTTGCGAATGTCGACCGCGCAGCGAACGAAGGCGCGCAGCTTTGGCAGCCGCGCAAATATCTCGCCGGGTCCGGCGGTGAGCCGGTCGGCGACGATAATTTCGACGTCACGTGCGGCGTTGATCAGGCCGAACGTATCCAGCGCATCGTCGCTCTGATGCAACTCCACCTGTGCGATCGCCTGCAATCCGCTCAGGCTGCGCTCGCCGTAATATTGCGCCCTCGCTTGCGGCGTATGGGTGAGCAGGACTTTCAAATCAGCATCTCCACCTATTTGGCGCCTACTTGGATTTGGCGACTGAAGTGCCGTCCCAATCCTCGCCGCTCGGGTTCTCAAGCTGCTCCCTGCAGCGCGCGATCATGACCGATGCCGCCGCATCATCCTTGATCTTCTTCACCTGTTCGAACGCCGTGATCGCGGCGGTGAATTCGCGCGCCCGCCAGCATGCGAGTCCGGCTTCATAAGGCTTCACCCAGTCGATCGCACCGCCGGCCTCGTCCGCCATGGCAAGCAATTCGTAGATTTGCAAGCCCCCGGCGCGGCCGTAGACCGCCAGGCGATCGAGTTCGCGCACCACGATGCGGTCGCCGGCGAGACGCCGGGTTTCGGGGCCGATGATGATGGTGGAGCCGTAGACCTTGTTGGTGCTCTCGAGCCGGCTCGCAATATTCACGGCGTCGCCGATCACGGTGTAGTTCAGCCGCACTTCGGAGCCGATATTGCCGACCAGCATGTCGCCGGAATTGATGCCGATGCGGATCTTCACCGGCTGGCCATGGTCGTCGACCAGACCGACCTCCGCCATCGCGCGCTGGCAGGCCAGAGCCGCACGGCAGCAATCGACGGCGTGCTCGGGGTTCGGCGCCGGCGCCCCCCAGAACGCCATCACGGCATCGCCGATGAATTTGTCGATGGTGCCGCCCTGCGCCTGGATCTGCGCCGAGACGGAATCGAAATAGCGCGACAGCAGCGGGATGATGCGATCGCCAAGCCGCTCCGAGATGCCGGTGAAGCCGGCGAGATCGATGAACATCACGCTCATCGGCCGCACCGCGCCGCCAAGACGCGCGCCATTGCCGTCGCTGATCAACCGCTTCACGAGATCAGCGGGGATGTATTTGCGGAACGCGGCCAGCCCCTGCGCCATGTCGCCGATGGCGCCTGACAGGTTCTCGATCTCGGTCAGCCGCGACGGATGCCGCTCGACCTTGTCCAGATCGAAGCGCTCGACATGCCTGATCTCGCCCACCACCTTGATCAGGGGAGCGGCGATCAGGCGCTGGGCAAGCCATGCCGACAGCAGCCCGGCAATCACGATCAGGACCGCCAGCCCGATCAGCAGATTCCGGATCGTCATCTGTACCGGACCGAGAAATTCCGACTCCGGCACCACTGTGACCAGCGACCAGCCCGGAAACGAGATCGGCGTCAGCACCGCCTGATAGACCTTGCCGTCCCGCGTCACCTGGCGCTTCAGCGGCTCGCCCTCGCCGGGATTGTAGGCGCTGCCGGCATTCTTCATCGCATCCACCGCGACCGCAAACAGCGGATGATCGGTCTTCAGCGGCGTCACTTCGCTGGCATCCGGATCGGGGGCGGCGACCACACCGCCCTCGCGATCGAGGATGAAAGCGCCGGCCGATTTGCCGACCGTCAGTTGCGACAGGAAGTTCGAGACACGCGTCAGTTCGATGATGATGGCGATGACGCCGGCAGGCTTTTGCTCGATCTGGATCGGCGCCGCGAAGGCGGCCGCCAGACGTTCACCGTTGGGATGCTTCGTCAGCGTCGACCAGTTTTCGTCGTTGGAGCCGGCCACCTCGCGGAACCATTCCTGATCGGTGACGGAATAATTGGTGTCCTCGACGCGGCTGGACTTGAGCAGCGTGTCGCCACCTCCGAACTCATAACGGTTGATCTTGGCTTTTCGATCGCCCGCAATCTCAATCATTTCGATGACGCCATTGCCAAGCTTGTGCCCGGCAAAGAACGTTCCGTCCGGCCATCCGAACGCCACCCAGGAAATGGTCGGTTGCGACCGCAACTGCGATCGGATGACCACCTCGCGCATCTCGGCGTCGCGCGCCTCGAACACTTTTCCGAGCAACAAGGTGCGCACCGCCGACATGGACGATCGCGCTTCCGAGGTGATCGATTGCAGCTCGTCGCCGACCGCGGAGACGATCTGGTCGTTGATGGTGTCGGCAAGGGTCTGGCTGACCTGCTGGGCGGTGCGCCACCACAGCAAATGCACGCCGACGGCGCTGACGACGATCGACGTCAGCACGAGGGCCGAGATGGCGTTGCGAATGCCGATGCGCATTGCGGGGTCCTGGTTCGCGGGGTCGGTTACCGCAATACGGAACGATACTAGCGTCTGTTTCACCGGCGAGGCTATCCCGGCGCCTTTCACATGCCTGGTCATATCCTTGGACACGGCTCTGTGACCAGAGTTGAGCCGGAAGCCGACGAAACTTACCGATTGCCTGTTCCGTACAAGCCAAGACGGCGCTATGCCTTGCGGCAGTTCTCGAAGGTCATGCAATGCACGATGTTTCCATCCCGGCGGCCCTGATTGCCGGTCTCGTCAGCTTCCTGTCGCCCTGCGTGCTGCCGCTGGTGCCTCCGTATCTGATCTATTTGACCGGCGCGACCATCGAGCAGGTCAACAACGAGGGGGCGACGCAGGCCTCGAAACGCGCTGTCATGGCCGCGGCGCTGATGTTCGTGCTCGGCTTTACCACCGTATTCGTGGCGCTGGGCGCCAGCGCGTCGTTCATCGGCGGCCTGATCCGGGCCTGGTCGGCAGAACTGTCGATTATTGCCGGCATCGTCATCATCATCATGGGCCTGCATTTCCTGGGGCTGACCCGCATCGGCCTGTTGATGCGCGAGGGACGGCTGACCGCGCCGAAGCCGGTCGGGCTGTGGGGCGCCTATGTCATGGGACTTGCGTTTGCGTTCGGCTGGACCCCCTGCATCGGGCCGATACTGGCGGCGATCCTGTCGATCGCCGCCGCCGAAGCCACGGTGACCAAGGGCGCGGGCCTGCTCGCGGTCTACTCCCTCGGGCTTGGAATTCCCTTCCTGCTGGCCGCCTTCATGATCGAACAATTCTCCGAGCTGTTCGCGCGGATGAAGCGGCATCTCACCACCGTCGAGCGCGCCATGGGCGTGTTGATGGTCATTACCGGCATCGGTTTCCTGACCGGCGCCGTTACCAGCGTCAGCATCTGGCTGCTGGAAACGTTCCCCGCACTGCAAAATTTCGGCTGACGCCCCCGTAACAAGCGGGCTATCCGTTGCGAAACTCCTGCCAGGACCAGATTGCCGCCCTGCGCGGCCGCAGCGTTTTCGCGCGCACTTGATTTGAGAGGCCGCCGGTGCGGCCTCGCGTCACGATAATAATTGGAGGGGGCCCCGCATGAATTTCATCGTCAATCTTCTGATCCTGTTGCCGGCGCAGATCGCCTCGTATTTCTCCTGGGCCGGCCCGCTGATCATGCGGCTGGTCGTCGGTTACACCTTCATGCTGGCCGGCTGGGGCAAGCTCACCAATTTGCCGCAGGTCACCGAGAATTTTATCGGCTGGGGCATCCCGTTTCCCAAAATCCTCACCCCTTTCGTATCAGGCGTCGAGTGCTTTGGCGGCGCCATGCTGATCCTCGGCCTGTTCACCCGGATCCCCGCCGCGATGCTGGCGGTGGTCATGCTGGTCGCGATCAAGTCGGCCAAATGGGGCGATGTCGATTCGCTGCAAACGCTGCTCGGCTTCGAGGAAATGACCTACTTCGCCGCCTTCACATGGCTCGCGATCGCAGGCCCTGGTGCCGCCTCCCTCGACCGGCTGCTGATGAAATCCGCCGGGTACAACGAGGTACCAGCCTGAGGACGGTTGCTACTTGCCCCAATTGTCCCTCCCGCGCCAGCGAACGCCCAGTGTGACCGGCATCACTGCACCTCCATCCCCCTTCGAGCGACAAACCCCCAACAGGAATGAACCGATGTTGGGTCGTCATGGCTTGCTCAAAATATGCTTGCTGGTCGAATGTGGCGCGCGGCTCGTTTGCAGCGATGCTGCTGGCCGTTGCGGCGTTTGCCGCCGCCCCCGCCGGCGCGGAGATTATCGGGAAGGAAGACTCGCTGCGCGGGATCACGATGACGCGCGAAGAGTGCGCCGCGAAACCGCAGACCTTCTGGCTCAACGTCTACAGCCAGGATTTCTGTGTCCGCTATTATCTTTCCACCGCTGGAGGCCAGGGCTCGCGCCCGGTCATCATTCTGAACGGCGATCACAACGGTCCGGTTGATCCGACCCGTTGGACCTGGGCAGATCCGTCCAAGGCCAGTGACGTCAACACCGACAAACTCGTCGCTATCGCCGACCATTTTTCGAAAATGGCGAAGACCACGGCGATCTACCTTGGACGCATCGGCGTCGAAGGCACCTCCGGCACCCATCTGTCACGCAAGACCCTCGTCGAGCTGAACCTGATGGACATGGCGCTTGAGGCGCTCCGGCAACGCTACCAGTTCGAGGGCTTCCATCTGTTCGGGGAGTCCGGCGGAGGCCGGCTTGTGTTCGGCCTGGCCCAGATGCGGCGCGACGTCGCCTGCCTGATTTCCGGCTCGGGACAGATCGTGACCCGGGGGCCCGCACGGCCCGGCGATCCCGCAAAGACTTATTTCGACATCACGGGCAAGGTGCAATGGCTCGCGCAGAACCGCGCCTTGCGCATGATGGTCATCAGCGACCCATACGACCAGCAGGTGCCGACCGCCGTTCAGCAGACCCCCATGGTGCAGACCCTGAGACAGGCCGGCCACGTGGTCCCCCACCTCCTCGTCGAAGCCACCGACCCGAAGCGCCACGCGGTGCTCGACTATGGCGCGATCGCGATGGGCGGCTGCGTGCTCGGCCGGCACGACGACGAAATCGCGCGGGCGATAGGCACGCTTCTTCGCCGCAACGCCGACACCAACCGGCGTCAGCAGGACGAAGCGCGTGCCAAGTCCGCGCCCCAGACGGCTTCCGACACGATCGCGCGCCAGCCGGGACGCTCGTGACATGAAAGCGACGCAGCGGCCCGGATCAGCAACGGGACAGTCAGGAAACATGGAGCGCGCAATGCGGGTCCTTGCCAGTGTGCTTCTCACCGCCGTCACAACCATCCTGGCGCCGGCAGGCGCGCAGGCCGAAGCGCAGCAGCGCATGTGCCTGGACAATGCCACCCCGCCCGCCCCGAGGGCTGCGGCCTGCTCATTCGTCATCGCGAATGCGCCGCCCGCTGAGGCCAGGGAGCTTGCCCGTGTCTACCTCATCCGCGGCAATGCCAATCTGGCCCTCGGCGTCTACGACCGGGCGGTGGCGGATTTCGACGCGGCGACGAAAGCCCACCCGACCGCCCATGGCCCGTTCAACAGCCGCGGTGTCGCGTTCCTGCGCCAGAAGCAGCTCGACCGCGCCATCACGGAGTTCGATTCTGCGATCCGGCTCAATCCCAACGATCCCCTTGCCTTCACCAACCGCGGCGACGCCTACCGGGACAAGGGCCGCATCGACCGCGCGCTGCAGGACTACGACGCCGCGATCGTGATCAATCCAAAGTGGGTCAATGCCTACTTCGGCCGGGCAGCGGCGTTGCAGCAGAAGGCCGGCTCCGATTTCGACGCCTTCGTCAACGAGGGACGCTTCGAAGAGCTGGCCATCGTGGAATACGGCAAGGTGCTGCAGATCGCGCCGCGACACGCCGGCGCCCTCAGCAACCGCGGCCAGCTCCATCATACCTTACGCAGATACGACCTTGCCATCGCCGACTTCACGCAAGCGATCGAGATCAATCCCGCAAATCCTGCCTTTCTGCGCAACCGCGCGCTGACCTACCGGATGATGCGGCGGTTCGACCTTGCGATCGCGGACTATCGCAACGCGTTGGCGATGACGCAGGATGCCGACGGGCGCAAGCTGATCGGAGAATTGCTCGCTCAGCTCGGCGCCGCCGTCTGAGGTCGTGGCCGCACGCCGCATTGGTCACCCAGGAATTTCGCGTGTTGGCCCTGGGCGGACATAGACCACGCGCCGTGTTGTCGTCCATACTTCGGAACTCTACGCCACTGCCGATTGGTCGCTCCGGCGGCACGGCATTGTTTTCGGAGGGTCTATGCCCATTATCTCGTTCTTGCGCGTGCGAAAGGACCGCGACGCTTCCGAGTTTCACGATTGGCTTCTCGCGCGGATCAAAGCCATCTTCGAAAACGAGGCTGCGCGGCCACGGTACTGCGTTCTGAGTCTTGATGAACCGGTACCATCAGGCCTTTCCCTGCCGCCCGCGATGAGGCTTGACGCCAGCAATAGCGTTCCGTGGCCGCCCTACGATGCGGCCATCCTCCACACGGATAATTGGTCAGCGGCCTTCCCAACTGGTCTGGATGAATGGGCCGACCTCGAACACACGTACCGGGTCACGCGAAAAATTATCAAGGACGATGGTAATGTTGTCGATGGAATGCCCTCGACCGGCATTAAGTATTTGCGCGGTCTTATCTTCCATAAAGATCTTCCGGAATCCGCGATCCGTCGCAGCTGGGCGCGTCATGCGCCGCTTGCGGTGGACGTGCATGAGGGAGCAAGCCGATATGTTCAATGGTGGGTCGAAGAGCATCTCTCCGCCAACGCACCAAAGATCGGCGGTATTGCGGAACTTCATTTCGCGACCGCCAGCGCGCTTGCAGAGCGCTTCTTCGACTCTCCGCGAGGGATGAAAGAAATCGCGCACGATCTCGGCCACTTTGTTGCCGGCGGACCGCCAAGGTTGTTCGCCCGAGACTACGTGTTCGGGAGCTACACGGACTGACAAACCGTTGCGGTCTCGTCTGCTTCGGTCAACAAATCCCGTTGTGCAACGCAACGAGACTTATCCACCACCCTAATTCACCGTTTAATTCCAGCCCGCGAACGATCATTGAAATAAATTTCGCTCGCCGTGTAACCAAGCCAAACCCGCCGCGTATTTATCCCCGGGTACCATCTGTCGGTCCTGATGTCAGTGGCTTGCGGGTGGTGCACCTTCACACTTCTTTCTCGAGGAGACGTCCATGAAGATGACTTCCAAATCCGGCGCCACGATTGCCGCCGCTGCAGCCACTCTGTTCCTGGCTGGCGCGACGATGTCGACCGTCACTTACGCCGCCGGCGAAGGCAAATGCGTCGGCGCCAACGCCTGCAAGGGCCAAAGCGCCTGCAAGAGCGGCGCGAGCGCCTGCAAGGGACAGAACGCCTGCAAGGGTCAGGGCTTCTCCGCCATGACCAAGGAGAAGTGCGACGCCGCCAAGGGCAAGTATTCGCCCGCCTGATCGAGGCCATCCGGAACGGGGCCCGGTGTATGCCGGGTCCCCTTTCCATGATAATTTGAGGCAATACCCATCGCCTGATCGCGATGCGCGAAGCGGAGACGACATGAACGTCGCAAGCAGATTGCCCAACTCCCCGGCGGCGCTTGAGCGTCCGTTGCAGTCGGATAAGCCACCCTTCCTTGGCTTCGGGCTCGGCCTGCGCGCGCAACACTATGACGAAATCCTGAGCGGCAACCCGCCGATCGACTGGTTCGAAGTCATCAGCGAAAACTACATGCTGCCCGGCGGCCAGCCGCTGCGCGTACTTGACCGGATTTGCGAACGCTATCCCGTCGTGATGCACGGCGTGTCGCTGTCGATCGCATCGACCGCCCCACCGAATTTCGAATATCTGCAGGGCCTGAAAGATCTCGCCAGGCGAGTCGAACCGAAATGGATTTCCGACCATCTGTGCTGGACCGGCGTGCACGGCAAGAACCTGCACGACCTGTTGCCGATCCCCTATACCAGCGAGGCGCTCGACCACGTGGTCAGCCGCGTGCAGCTGGTGCAGGATTTCCTCGGCCGCGCCATCGTGCTCGAGAACGTCTCGACCTATGTCCAGTTCAACAATTCCGAAATGACGGAATGGGAATTCCTTGCCGAATTGTCGCGCCGTTCCGGTTGCTGGCTGCTGTTCGACATCAACAACGTCTATGTCAGCGCCTTCAACCACGGCTATGACCCCATGACCTTCCTTAATGGGATTCCCGCGGACCGCGTCGTGCAGTTCCACATGGCCGGCCACAGCCACATGGGCACCCACATCATCGACACCCATGATCATCCCGTCTGCGAAGACGTCTGGGATCTCTATGTCGCGGCCATCAAGCGCTTCGGCCGGGTCTCGACCATGATCGAGCGCGACGACAACATCCCGCCGCTCGACGAACTGCTCGTGGAAGTGAACCGCACCCGCGAGATCGCGGAGAAGGTCTTGCCGCCTTTGGGCAAGCAGGCGGGATGAGCGACTTCGCGCGGCAGCAGGCGGATTTCCAGCGCGGCATCCTGACCGGCGACGACACGGTGCTCGCCGAAATCCTCGACAGCCCCAGGGAGAAGCGCGAGACGCTGTACGGCGTCTATCGCCATGCCTATGGCTCGCGGCTGGTCGAGGCGCTTCGTAACGACCATGAGCTGCTGCATTCGTATCTCGGCGACGAGACGTTCGACGAGATGGGCCATGCCTATGTCAAGGCGCGGCCGTCAGAACATCCGAACCTGCGCTGGTTCTCGCAAGGCCTGCCGGAGTTTTTGAAATCGGCCGAGCCCTATTGCAACCATCCTGTTGTCGCTGATCTCGCAGCGCTGGAGAAGGCGCTCAACGACGCGTTCGACGCGGCGGAGGGTGAGGTGCTTGACCTCGCCGCCATGGCCGCGTTTGCGCCGGAGCAATGGAACGACCTCACATTCCGGCCGCATCCGAGCGCGGCCAGGCTCGATTTGTCGACCAACGCGTCCGCGGTCTGGATGGCGCTCAAGAACAACGAGACCCCGCCGGACGCGGCCACGCTGGAAGAACCGTCGCGCATCCTGATCTGGCGCCAGGACACCACGCCGAAGTTCCGCGAACTCCCCGCTGAAGAGGCGATGATGTGGGACGAGGCCGCGAAGGGCATTCCGTTCGGCGTGCTCTGCGAGATGCTCGCGACCTATGACGATCCCGATGGCGCGGCGGCGCGCGGCGCGGGCTATCTGCACGGCTGGATTACATCAGCAACCCTGACGGCTGTTTCCACCTCAGTGTCACGATGAAACCCCTCGGCGGCATCAGCTGGGTGATCGTGGCCGCCGTGCTCATCGCCATGCCGGCAAGCCTCATTTCGTTCCGCGCCGATGCGCAATCGGAATATCTGCGCGGCGACCGGATGCCGTATGACGCATTCAACCGCCTGCCCAAGACCGATCTCGAAATTGCCGGCAGTACCATCCATGTCGGCTTCGCGCCCGGCGAGATGACGCTGCCGAGAGAAAAGGTGCTCGACTGGGTCCGGATGTCGGCGAAGGCGGTCGCGACTTACTACGGCCGGTTTCCCGTCGAACAGCTGCGGCTGCTGTTGGTGCCGGTCGACGGCGCCCGCATTCGCGGCGGCACGACCTGGGGCTATCGCGGCGCCGCGATCCGCATTCCGCTCGGCCGCGATTCCACCGAGGAGGTTTTGCGGCGCGACTGGGTGATGGTGCACGAGATGGTGCACACCGCCCTGCCCGATCTGAACCATCGCCACACGTGGCTGTCGGAAGGTCTTGCCGTCTATATCGAGCCGGTGGCGCGGGCGCAGGCCGGTGACCTCACGGCAGCGGAGATCTGGCAGGCGATGATGCGCGACATGCCGAAGGGTCTGCCGCAGGCCGGCGATCAGGGCCTCGACAACACCGACACCTGGGGCCGGAGATATTGGGGCGGCGCGATGTTCTGCCTGCTCGCGGACATCGAAATCCGCAGGCGAACGAATAATCGCCTCGGGCTGCAGGACGCCATGCGCGGCGTCCTCGCCGCGGGCGGCAATCATGAAAAGGATTGGCCGCTCGATCGCCTTCTCTCTACCGCTGACAAGGCCGTCGGCGTCGACGTCCTGACTACGCTTCATGGCGAGATGGGTTCAAAGCCCGTGACGCCCGATCTCGCGGGCCTGTGGCGCGACCTCGGCCTGAAGCCGCAGGGCGAAAGCCTCGAATTCGACGACGCTGCGCCGCTGGCGGCGATCCGCAAAGCCATCACTTCGCCACGCGCGAAATAGACGCGGCTACTCCGCGCAGAGCGCGGGATGCTCCTTCAGCACGTCGTCGCGGATCAATCTGGACTGGATGGCGCGAAACAGCGTCCGCGCGGTGGTGGTGTGATTGGCCTTGAGGCAGAGCTCGACGATCTGGCGCACGGCGGCGTCACGCAACAGACCGTCGGAAATCTTCATGGCGATTTCCATGGCGACTTTCGCCGCGCGCTCATAACGTTCGGCATCGGGTGCTATTGCCGCGTGCGAACGGTCGGCAGCACCGCCGATCTTTTCCGCGCTGCTGGCGGCGGAACGGCAGATCGCCCGTATCCTGTGCGCGGCTTCGATATCACCGATCGGCCCCTCGATGGGCTCGTCCCAGACCTCCTTGGGTGCGTCCTTTTTGAACCATTGCATGGAATCAGCAGCCAGCGCGTTTGCGAGACAAACAATGCGATCGTGCGATCGGTGGCGGCATTCTCATCCGGGAAAACCAATCGTTGGTGACATTCCGGCAACAGAGGTTTGGAAATCCGGCTCGTTGCTTGTGGCGTGCAGCCGGCCTCCATGATCTCGGCCGGCTATCTACGCCGGTCGCCTTGGTCCGATCGCCTCGAACTGCGCCTTCTGTTCATCGTCCAGCGTGGCGTAAAAATCCTCCAGCGCAGCGCGCACCTGCTTGACGGCTTGCAGCATGGTATCGAGCCGCTTGGCGATGGCGGCGAACCGCGCTGGCGGCGTCATCACATCGCCCGGCTGACAGGCCGCCTTCAATATCTCGGCAGCCTCGGCGCTGGTATCCTGAAGCACTTGCAGGGCGGAGCGCTGGGTCTCGTTCGGACGCAACCGGGTTTCGATCTCGCTGGCTGGCCATGCCATGGCGGCAGACTGCGCCACGCCACAGCCCTGTGCAGTCCCTTGCACAGGCACCTGGACAGATTGGCTCCTCGCATTGTTGGCTACGGATATCCTGCGCTGGTCCTGTGCGAGCGCGTTGAAGCGGGCCTTCTGCTCGTCGTCCAGCATTCCATAGAATTTCTCCAGCGGTGGCCGCACCGTGGCGACCGCCGAAATCATCGCCTCGATCCGCTGCTGCATGGCCGCAAGCCGGCCCGGCGCCGTCAATACGATTTGCGACGGGCATGCCGCCCGAATGTTCTGCGCAGCCGCGATCGATGCGTTGCCGAGTTCGTCGAGCGCGCCAAATTGCGTTTCGGTCGGCAGAACGGTGAGCTGGATTTGATCGATGGGCAGGCCGGCGATGGCGCGCCTGTCGTCACCGCACATTTGCGCCAGCGGAGCGAGCCCACGGTGTCTGCGGCCGGACGGACGCTGTTCCAGATAGCCGGTCAAAGCATCGTAGCCGTAGGGCGCGAATATTCCGGCGTAAATATCGGTGTAGCCGTAGTCCCAGAAGCCGATGCGGTCTCCCCAGATTGTGTAATCGTAGATGTCGTGATAGGCGAACGGCCAGAACAGCGGACCAACCCACCCATAGCCGCCATTACCGTGTTGCCACCACCCGCCTCCGCCACGGCCCTGATGCCAGCCCGCGACGGCGAGACCGGCGGCGATCTGTGCCCGCGCCGCGGGATTGCTGAGCAGACGCCCGCCACGCAACCCGCTGGCGCGCGACAACGAATTCATCGCATGGCGGAAGTTTCCGGATCGTACCGAGGCGTTGCGGATCTGGCTGAGATTCGGGCTGCTGCGCGTGGCAAAGCCGCGATGGCCGCGAAAACTGCCTCGCGAATGCGAACGGGATATGGCGAACTTCCCGCCGCCGTGGTGACCGTGCCCGCCGAAATGCCCATGACCGCCACCGTGCCCTCGACCATGGTGACCCCCGCCATGCCCGTGGCCATGACCACCGCCGTGACCCCCACCATGACCTCCGCCCTTGGCGATCGCCATGCCCGAAAGCAGGATCGCCACAACAAAGACCACCATTCCGATTGCCGGTTTGGACATGGCACGCTCCCTTGCGCCAATCGCTGACGTTTTGCGGCAACAGACAGACGCCGACAGGGAGCAAAAGTTCCACTTGCGAAGTGGCAGGTGGACGAGCCTTCGGGGAATTCGCGGGAGGATTTGCGCCCGGCCCTAAACCGCCGGCACGATTTTCCCGGGATTGAAGATGTTTTGCGGATCGAGCGCCTTCTTCAGCGCGCGCATGGCGTCGATCGCCTCATCACCGAGCTCGGCCTTCAGGTATTTCTGCTTGCCCTGCCCGATGCCGTGTTCGCCGGTGCAGGTGCCGCCCATCGCCTGCGCGCGTTCGACCAGGCGGTGCATGAAATCCTCGCCGCGGGCCATCTCGTCGGCGTTGTCGACGTCGCAGACCAGCGAGCAGTGGAAGTTGCCGTCGCCGACATGGCCGACGATCGGCGACAACAGATTGAGCCGCTTCAGATCTTCTTCGGTCTCGGTGACGCAATCGGCGAGCCGCGAGATCGGCACGCAAACGTCGGTCGCCACCACGCCGGCGCCGGGACGCAGCGCCTTCACCGACCAATAGGCGTCGTGCCGCGCCTGCCAGAGTTTTGTGCGGTCCTCCGGCTTGGTGGTCCAGGTGAAATCACCGCCGCCGCATTCGCCGGCGATCTCCTTGAAATTCTTCGACTGCTCCGCGACCTCATTGGCGCTGCCATGGAATTCCAGCAGCAGCAGCGGCGTCTCCGGCAGCGTCAGTTTCGAATAGGAATTGCAGGCGCGCACCTGCTCGGCGTTGAGCAGTTCGATGCGCGCGACGGGAATGCCGGTTTGAATTGCAAGGATCGTCGCCTGGCAGGCGCCGCGCACGGTCTCGAACGAACAGGCGGCGGCCGCGATCGTCTCGGGAATGCCGCGCAGCTTGATGGTGAGTTCGGAGATGATGCCGAGCGTGCCCTCGGCGCCGACAAATAGATGCGTCAGGTCGTAACCGGCGGAGGATTTCTTGGCCCGCGTGCCCGTGGTGATGATCTCGCCGTCGCCGCGCACGACTTTCAGCGCCAGCACGTTGTCGCGCATGGTGCCGTAACGCACCGCGTTGGTGCCCGAGGCGCGGGTCGAGGCCATGCCGCCGAGCGAGGCGTCGGCGCCCGGATCGATCGGGAAGAACACGCCCTGGTCGCGCAGATGCTCGTTCAGCGCCTTGCGGGTCACGCCGGGCTGGATCACGCAGTCGAGGTCGTCGGCATGGACCTCCAGCACCTTGTTCATGTCGTGCAGATCGATGCAGATCCCGCCGGCCGGCGCGTTGACCTGCCCCTCCAGCGAGGTGCCGGTGCCGAACGCAATCACGGGAACAGTATGCTTGGCGCAGATCCGGACCACATCCTGGATATCGGCGGTTTCCTGCGCCATCACCACGGCATCGGGCGGCTGGGTCGGCAGCCAGGTGGTGGTATGGGCATGCTGTTCGCGCACCGCCTGCGAGGTGATCAGCCGGTTGCCGAACCGCGCCGCCAGCGCCTCAAGCGCGCTTGCCAGCGCCTGCGGCTCCGGCCGCTTCTCATTGCCCGATATCGTCATCGCCACGCAAAATTCCTCCCGGCTTTGAGCGGACCGTGGCAAAGGATATATGGGGGGTCAAGAGAGATCGGCCAAACAGGGATGGATGATGACGACCCCTTCCGCCGCCAAAGATGCGCTATCCGATATGCCCCTGCCTTCAGCACCCTTCCTGTCGTCGGTGATGCAGATCGAGCCGCAATGGATCGATTACAA
This sequence comes from Bradyrhizobium sp. AUGA SZCCT0431, assembly GCF_018131065.1. Lineage (NCBI taxonomy): Bacteria > Pseudomonadati > Pseudomonadota > Alphaproteobacteria > Hyphomicrobiales > Nitrobacteraceae > Bradyrhizobium > Bradyrhizobium sp. AUGA SZCCT0431. The sequence goes on from NZ_JAFCLR010000011.1 coordinate 144,559, forward strand.
CGGCCATCTCAACATGGCCTATTACAACGTGATGATGGACCGCGCGATCGACGAAATGTGGCTGCATCTCGGGATCGGCCCTGCGTACATGAAGGAGCGCCATGGCTCGACCTTCACCGCCGAATGCCATGTGCGGTATTTGCGCGAGATTCACCTCGGCGATCCCGTGCAGGTCACGGTCTATCTGCTCGCGGCCGACGAGAAACGCATTCATACGTTTGAAGAGCTGCGCCACGCCACTGAGGGCTGGATCTCCGCGACTTCGGAGAACATGACCATTCACATCGACATGAACGCGCGAAAGACCGCGCCGTTTCCGCCCGATATCCGCGCCCGCATCCAGGCGGTGGTGGATAGCCACGCGGCCGTCCCATGTCCCGAGGGCACCGGCCGAAAGGTGGCGATGCCCTCGAAATAGCGCTTGCAAGTAACGCTTGCGGCTAAACCCGCGTGCGTCCACGCACCAAACCGACCACCGCCGAGACCAGGAACAGGATGATGGCGATGAAGAAGATCGCCTTTGCGATTTCGACGGAGGCACCGGCGATGCCGCCGAAGCCCAAAATACCTGCGATCAATGCGACGACCAGAAACGTAACGACCCAGCTCAGCATGACACGACCTCTGTTTGGTTGCGATCGGCGCGGTTAAGAGGATCGCGCCAGCTCTTGCCAAAACAATCCGCCCCGGAAGCGATGGTTCCTGGGTGCGAAACCGGGAATATTTGTCAACAAGGCGGAACAAAATCGCGGGCGCCTGCGAAAAACGGTCCCGGGATAACGCCGGATTAAACCTGTCAAAACGGCCGGACAGGCCCTATATGGCCCTTGATCCCTGCTAAGAAGGCTCCCCTTCACCGCCTCACGGTGCCATCGTGGGGACAAGACGATTCGCATGACAGAGCCGAGCAAGCTGCCCCATCACGGCGTTCCCGAGCACCAGCCCGCAGCTGGCGGCATCGCCGCGCGTGCGCGCGCCACCGCGGCTCCGCAATATCTCAGCGGGCTCAATCCGGAGCAGCGCGACGCCGTCGTGACGCTCGACGGCCCGGTGCTGGTATTGGCCGGCGCCGGCACCGGCAAAACGCGCGTGCTGACCACCCGCATCGCCCATATCCTGAGCCAGGGCCGGGCGCGCCCGCACGAAATCCTCTCCGTGACCTTCACCAACAAGGCCGCGCGCGAGATGAAGCTGCGGCTCGGCCAGATGCTCGGCCAGGCCATCGAGGGCATGCCGTGGCTTGGCACCTTTCACTCGATCGGCGGACGCATCCTGCGCTACCACGCCGAACTGGTGCAGCTGAAATCCAACTTCACCGTGCTCGACGTAGACGACCAGGTCCGCCTGCTGAAGCAATTGCTGCAGGCCGAGAACATCGACGACAAGCGCTGGCCGGCGCGGATGCTGGCCGGGCTGATCGACGGCTGGAAGAACCGAGGCCTGACACCGGCGCAGGTGCCGGCAGGCGAAGCCGCCGTGTTCGGCAACGGCAAGGGCGGCAAGCTCTACGCCAGCTATCAGGAGCGGCTGAAGATCCTCAACGCCGCCGATTTCGGCGATCTGTTGCTGGAGAACATCCGCCTGTTCCGCGAGCACCCTGACGTGCTCCGGCAATACCAAAGCCGGTTCAAATTCATCCTGGTCGACGAATATCAGGACACCAACGTCGCCCAGTATCTGTGGCTGCGGCTGCTGTCGCAGGCGCCGTCGTCACCCTCCAAGGCGCAAGCCCTGGCTGCGGTCATTCCGGGGTCGCTTGATTCACCCGTCGTTCCGGGGCGCATCGAAGATGCGAACTACGATGTGCAATCGCACATCGGAGAACCTCGAGCTGAAGAGGACTCATCTCGAGATTCCGGGCTCGCGCCTATCGGCGCGCCCCGGAATGACGAGAGAAACGTCGCTCCCTCCTCGCCCCTCAAAAACATCTGCTGCGTCGGCGACGACGACCAGTCGATCTATGGCTGGCGCGGTGCCGAGGTCGACAACATCCTGCGCTTCGAGCACGATTTCCCCGGCGCGAAAGTCATTCGTCTCGAACGCAATTACCGCTCCACCGGTCATATCCTCGCCGCCGCCTCGCATCTGATCGCGCATAATGAAGGCCGGCTCGGCAAGACGCTGCGCACCGAGGATGTCGACGGCGAGAAGGTCACCGTGACCGGCTCCTGGGATTCCGAAGAGGAAGCCCGCGCCATCGGCGAGGAGATCGAGGAACTGCAGCGCGCCGGCGACAACCTCAACGAGGTCGCGATCCTGGTGCGGGCCTCGTTCCAGATGCGCGAGTTCGAAGATCGTTTTGTCACCCTCGGCCTGCCCTATCGCGTGATCGGCGGTCCAAGGTTTTATGAGCGCGCCGAAATCCGCGACGCGCTGGCGTATTTGCGCGTGATCAATTCGCCGGCCGACGATCTCGCCTTCGAGCGCATCGTCAACGTACCGAAACGCGGGCTCGGCGATGCCACCGTGCAGATTCTGCACGACCACGCCCGCAAGCGCCGCATTCCGTTGTTCGAGGCCGCCCGCGCCGTGGTCGAGACCGACGAGCTGAAGCCGAAGGCGCGCGGGTCCTTGCGCGATCTCATCCGGCATTTCGACCGCTGGCGCGCCCAGCGCGAGGTCACCGCGCATACGGAGCTCGCCGAAATCGTGCTCGACGAGAGCGGCTATACCGAGATGTGGCAGAAGGACCGCTCCGCGGATGCCGCCGGACGGCTCGATAACCTGAAAGAGCTGGTGCGCTCGATGGAGGAGTTCGAGAACCTGCAAGGCTTCCTCGAACATATCTCGCTGGTGATGGACCGCGACGGCGGCGCCGAGGAAGAAGCCGTCTCGCTGATGACGCTGCATTCGGCCAAGGGTCTCGAATTCGACAACGTGTTCCTGCCCGGCTGGGAGGAAGGCCTGTTTCCGAGCCAGCGCACGCTCGACGAACAAGGCCGCGCCGGCCTCGAAGAAGAGCGTCGCCTCGCCCATGTCGGGCTGACCCGCGCCCGCCGCCGCGCCAAATTGTACTTCGCCACCAACCGCCGCATTCACGGCACCTGGACGACCACGATCCCGTCGCGCTTCCTCGACGAATTGCCGGCGCCGAATGTCGAAATCACGGAATCCAAGGGCGGTTCGGGCTGGGGCGGCAGCGGCGGCTACGGCGCCTCGCGCTTCGACAATGTGGAATCCTTCGGCTCCAGCTACACCACGCCGGGCTGGCAGCGCGCGCAGGCCAATCGGGCGCGCAACAACCAGGGCGGCCGTCACGGCCAGACCCGCGACGGGTTTGAGGAAAGCCAGTCGTCATTTTCATCCGGCGACGCTCGCGGCGGCTTTTCCCGCACCAAGCGCGGGCCGATGGTGATCGAGGGCGAACTGGTCGCCAAATCCACCGGCACCGTTTCGGAATTCTCGCTCGACGACCGCGTCTTTCACCAGAAATTCGGCTACGGCAACGTCGTGAAGATCGACGGCAACAAGCTCACCATCGCCTTCGAAAAGGCCGGTGAGAAGAAGGTGGTCGACAGCTTTGTGGAGCGGGTGTGAGGGACGGCCCTTCCTTCTCCCCTTTTGGGAGAGGGGAGGATTGCCGCCGGTAGCCCGCATCAGCGAAAGCGATATGCGGGGAACCAGTAGAAAGATCCCGGATATCGCTTCGCTCATCCGGACTACGACTCCGCTGAAATCCATTCAATTGCAATCGCTTACTCGCCCCACAACTGCGAGCGGCGTCTTCGCACTCCGCGCTCATGGGCGCTTGACTACGCGCATCCTGGTCATCCCGCGGACGATCCCTCGAACCAGATAGCGCGTAGCACGTGCTCCTCCCCACGATCGCCCCACCCTCGCATCCGCACAGTTATTGGTCCCCGACCGCCATCGACACGAAACGAAGACCTTGCGCTGGATATGCCGCGAGTGATCAACTCTCTGACCGGAATGCTCCTGCACGGTTGGAGAAGACATGATGTTCAAGAAGATTGCGATCGTGGCTGGTTTGGGACTGGCGCTATCAGTCACAGCCGAGGCCCAGACACCGCGCAAGGGCGGCACCATTCGGATGACGGCGCCCTATGGCTCGAGTTTCACCAGCATGGACATTCATACGACACAGCGCGCCCAGGACGAGATCGTCGCCAAGGGCCTGCATCGGTCGCTCTACATTTGGGACTCCGCCGAAGGTAAGCCGGTTCCGGAGCTTGCCAAGGAGGCCATCGTCTCGGGCGGAGGTCTTGTTTATACCTTCAAGTTGCGCGACGACGCTTATTTCCACCATGGTCGCAAGATGACGGCTGACGACGTCATCTGGAGCTACAACCGCATCATGGACGGCGCCAAAGCCTATCCCGGCGCGCGTTTTGTCCGCCTGATCGAGGGCGCATCCGAGGTCGAGAAAGGCAAAGCCAAGGAAATCTCCGGCCTGAAAAAGATCGACGACTTCACGCTCGAAATGAAGCTGACCGAGAAAGTCGATCCAGGCTTCTACTTCTTCAACGCGATAACTTCGATCTATCCCGCCGACGAGGGCGCGAAGGAGAGCTTCATTCAGAAGCCGATCGGCCTTGGGCCATTCAAATTCGTCGAGCACGTGCCGGGATCGCGCGCCGTTCTGGAACGGTGGGACAGGTTTTACAAGCCCGGCAAGCCCTACGCTGACAAGATGATCGTGTCGATCATGGGCGAAGCCGCGGCGCGCGATGTCGCCTTCCGCAACAAGGAAATCGACACCTCGGTGCTCGGGCCCGCGCAGTACGTCGCCTATCAGGCCGACCCCGCCCTCAAGGGCACTATCGTCGAAGTCGCCGAGGTCTTCACGCGTTACATGGGGATGAATCCCGCATTCAAACCGTTCGCTGACAAGCGGGTGCGGCAGGCTATCAACCATGCGATCGATGCCGATCTGATCATCAGCAAGCTGGTCAAGAACAAGGCCTATCGCGCCGCCAGCTGGCTGCCTCTGACCTCACCCGCTTTCGACAAGACCATCAAGCCCTACGCCTTCGATCCCGCAAAGGCGAAGCAGTTGCTCGCGGACGCGGGCTATCCCACCGGCTTTGAATTCGAATGGACGGCGAGTCAGAATGAAAGCTGGGGCCTGCCGATCGTCGAGGCGATTATCCCGATGCTGGATAGAGTGGGCATCAAGGTGAAGGTCAAGCAGGTCGAGACCGCGGTGCTGGCGGAGGTTGCGCGCAAGGGCGAATTCCAGGCCTTCATCTATTCGCAGGCCACCGGCCCGGACCCCCAGGCCGCCCTCAAATGCTTCCACTCGTCGACGCCGCAATCGGCCTGCAACTACACGAGCTTCAAGAATGCGGAATTCGACAAGCTGATCGACGAGGCCGGGCAGACCGACGACGCCGCCAAACGCGTCCAGCTGCTGCAAAAGGCCAATGCCCTGCTCTATGACGAAGCGCCGGTGTGGTTCTTCAACTACAACAAGGCGGTCATGGCGGTGCAGCCGTGGCTCAAGGGGATTCAGTTGAACGCGACCGAACTGACCCATCAAAACGTCGAAGACCTCTGGGTCGAGGCGACCTCGCCCGCCAAGTGAACTAACAAGTGACACGCGCTCTCGCCCTCCCTCCATCGCAAAAACCAAAAAAACGATAGAGGGAGGGAGGAACAGGCCTAATGCTCTCGTTCGCGATCCGTCGAATCCTGCAAACCGTTCCGACCGTGCTGGCTGTCGTGCTGGTGATCTTTGTGCTGTTCAGCGTCGTGCCGGGCAGCATCATATCGAGCATGAACGATGACGGCCGCGGCCCGGCGGACGCGCAGGTCGTGGAGCGCATGAAGAAACAGCTCGGCCTCGACGATCCCGTCTACATCCGCTTCAGCTCCTACATTGCCAAGCTCGCGACCGGCGATTTCGGCACATCGTTCCGGACCCGCGAGCCGGTCACGACCATGCTCGCCAAACGGATGTGGCCGACGCTGCAATTGATATTCGCGTCCATGACGCTTGCGATCGTGATCGGCGTTCCCCTCGGCTTCATCGCAGCGCTGCGGCCGGGCAGTATCGTCGACACGCTCTCGATGGTGCTGGCGGTGTCGGGGCTTTCAATGGCCAAATTCTGGCTCGGGCTGCTGCTGATGTACCTGTTCGCGTTGAAACTCGGCTGGCTGCCGAGTTTCGGCTATGGCGACGGCGGGCTCAAATATCTGATCCTGCCCGCCGTGACCCTCGGGGTCTCGCCGATGGCGCTGCTGGCGCGGACGACGCGCGCCGCGGTTCTTGAGATCATGACCGCGGATTTTGTCCGCACCGCGCGCTCGAAAGGCATGAGCGAAACCCGGGTCGTGAAGTGGCATGTGATGCGCAATGCGCTCGTCCTCATCCTCACCACGATCGGCCTGCAATTCGGCGCGTTGATGGGACAGGCGGTTGTCGTCGAGAAACTGTTCTCCTGGCCGGGCATCGGCTCGCTGCTCGTCGACAGTGTCCTGCAGCGCGACCTTCCTGCCGTCCAGGGCTCCATCCTCGTGGTGGTGCTGTTCTTCCTGACCATCAACACGATGATCGACCTGCTCTATGCCGTGATCGACCCCAGGATCAGATACGCATGAGCGCCGGACGGCCCGATTACGCCTGCGCGCAATTGACTGTACTGCCTGCGGCGGGGCGGCCGCGATGAAGCTTGGCGCCAATCTCATCATCGGCGGGGCATTGTTCGCGCTTGCGATCTTCGTCGGCCTGCTCGCGCCCTGGCTGGCGCATACCGATCCGGTCATGGATGCCAACCTCTTGAATGCCGAGGAGCCGCCGAGCTGGATATGGTGGTTCGGCACCGACGCGCAGGGCCGCGACATCTATTCCCGCGTTGTGCATGGCGCGCGCATCTCGCTGACGGTCGGCATCGTCTCGCAACTCGTCAACAGCGTCATCGGCGTGACACTGGGCCTGACCGCGGGCTATTGGGGCGGCTGGTGGGACGATTTCGTCAACGGGCTGACCAATCTCATGCTCGCGATCCCGTCGCTGATCTTCGCGCTTGCCATCATGGCGGTCCTTGGACCGGGCCTGACCAGCCTGCTCATCGCGCTCGGGTTGACCAACTGGTCCTTCACCTGCCGGATCGCACGGGCGTCGACGCTGTCGCTCAAGAGCCAGGGTTATGTGCAGGCCGCACGGGTGCTCGGCTATGGCGATTTGCGCATCATGATCACGCAGCTGCTGCCGAACATGGTCGGCCCCATCATCGTCATCGGCACGCTGGGCATGGGCGGCGCGATATTGGCCGAAGCCGCACTCTCGTTCCTTGGCCTCGGGGTCCGCCCGCCCTATCCAAGCTGGGGCAGCATGCTCTCGGAAGCCCGCGACCAGATCACAACGGCGCCGTGGCTCTCGATTTTCCCCGGCCTCGCCATCTTCCTGACGGTGCTCGGCCTCAATCTGCTCGGCGATGGCTTGCGTGACATTCTCGATCCACAGTCGCGGAGCCGGCGCACATGACGGGGACTCCTCTGCTCGAAGTCGAGGATCTGCGCATCGATCTCAACTATCGATCCAGCCATGTTGCGGCGGTCGAGGGCGTTTCATTCCGCATCGATCGTGGCGAGACCTTCGGTCTTGTCGGTGAATCCGGCTGCGGCAAGAGTATTACGGCGCTTGCCCTGATCGGCCTGTTGCGCCAGCCGCTTTCGATCGGCGCCGGCGCCATTCGATTTGACGGCCGGGAGATCCAGAGACTCTCGGCGGCCGAGCAACGCGCGCTACGCGGCAATCGCATCGCCATGATCTTCCAGGAGCCGATGACGGCGCTCAATCCGGTCTCGCCCGTGGGCCGGCAGATCGCCGAGATGTTCGTGCTGCACCAGGGCAAGGATTGGCGGGAAGCCGACCGACTGGCGGTAGAGGCGCTGGCCAGCGTCCGCGTCCCCGCACCCGAGCGACGGGTGAAGGATTACCCGCACCAGCTTTCAGGCGGCATGCGTCAGCGCGTGATGATCGCCATCGCCCTCGCATGCGGGCCGGATCTTCTGATCGCCGACGAGCCGACAACCGCGCTCGACGTCACCGTGCAGGCGGAGATCATCGAGCTGATGCGGAATTTATGCGCCGAGCGGGGCACCGCCATCTTGATGATCAGCCACGATCTCGGCCTGGTCGCCAATGTCTGCCGCCGCGTCGCCGTCATGTATGCCGGCCGCATCGTCGAGGAGCGCGGCTCGGACGATATCTTCCGCACCAGCGCGCATCCCTATACGCAAGGCCTGGTCGACTCGCTGCCGCGGCTGGGGAGCCGCGCTGCCCTTGGCCGGACGCGGCTGACGGAGATCGCGGGCGTCGTCCCGGCGATCACGGATTTCCCGGACGGCTGCCGATTCAATCCACGCTGCGCGCGGGCGACCGACATTTGCCGGACCACCGAGCCGGAGACGACTTGGCTCGCTGCAGGCGGGCTGGTCAGGTGCCATCACCATGCATGAACCTGCAGCAAGGCCCGGCGACGATATCATCCTCAGCGTGGAGGATCTCGCGGTCCATTTTCCCGTCGGCGGCGGCCTGCTGGCCAGCGGCCGGCGTCTGCTCCGTGCGGTCGACGGCGTCGATCTCGAACTGAAGCGCGGTGAATGCCTCGGTCTGGTCGGCGAATCCGGATGCGGCAAGTCGACATTGGCACTTTCGATACTGGGCCTGCAGGCGCCGACGCGGGGCCGCATCGTGCTGGACGGCCAGGTCGTGACGGGCCGGCAATCCGGCGATCGAAAGGCATTGGCCCGCATCGTGCAAATCGTGTTTCAGGATCCCTACGCCTCGCTCAATCCACGCCAGACCGTTCGCCGCACGCTGGAAGACCCGCTGCGCCTGCACGGCGTGACGGCCAAAAGCGAGATCGACGCACGCGTTGCGGCGATGCTCAGGCATGTCGGCCTGCGGCCTGAACAAGCCGGCCGCTACCCGCATGAATTCTCGGGCGGCCAGCGTCAGCGCATCGGCATCGCCCGCGCGCTGATCCTCAATCCCAGGATCGTCATCTGTGACGAACCGGTATCGGCGCTGGATGTCTCGATCCGCGCCCAAATCATCAATCTGCTGCTGGAACTGAAGGAAACGCTCGGCCTCTCCTACATCATGATCAGCCACGACCTTGGCGTTGTCGAGCACATGAGCGACCGGGTCGCCGTCATGTATCTCGGCCGCATTGTGGAGACAGGCCACTGGCGCGAAATCTTCGAACGGCCGGCGCACCCGTATACGCAGACCCTGATATCGGCCATTCCCGATCCGCTGCGCCGCGCGCCGTTAGCTACGACGCCAGGCGAGCTTCCCAATCCGCTCAATCCGCCGGACGGCTGTGCGTTCAGTCCGCGCTGTCGTTACGCCGAAGCCGTGTGTCGTCGCGAGCCCCGGCCATCGCTTGAAACGCGTCCCGACGGACACGCGGTCCGCTGCTGGCGAGCCGACGAGATTGCCGGTCAGACGGCGCTGGCCTCGACCGACAGCTGAGATCCCGAGGACGACGGGCACGTGACCCATTGCAACGCGCCGGCGTCAAGAACAAAGCGCCTCACATGCCGCGGCTGGCAAATACCTTCTGGCAGCTCGAGCTCAGCTTGGCCCTGTTTTGCTGCAGGCATTGTTGAACCGCTCCATCGTCGCCCAATTGCGGCCGGCAAAAGCGCTGCGCATCCCGTGTGCAGGCTTGCTGTTCCTGTGGCGTACCCTTCTGACCCTGCGCAAAAGACAGCGACGTATCTGTCAGCAAAATGACCAGAACCAGGACGATTGATCGCATAACGATCTCCCTGTGTTGACGGGAACAAAACGTTGCTCCCCGTCCGCGGTTCCTCGATCGGCATACCCGGTACACCTCACCTGGGATGCACTGCTGGCCCTCCTGCGTCGCAAAGCCGCAACAACGATCACAGATCGATTGCCGCGCTGGCGCGTTGAGAGAGACGGGCGACTAACGAGCTGCCAGGTAGCGACGATCATGCTTGCACCCAGCCTTCGCCTTTCAGCATTATTTCTTCTCGGCGTTTCGATCCTAGCGGCGAGCGTGGGCTCTTCCACCGCCCAGGAGAAAAGGCATGGTCCACCTGCGGGCGCGGGCGGGCCCGCGGGACCGCCGCCTGGTATGGCGCGGCCTGCCGCCCCGCCACCCGCCATGGCCCGTCCCGCACCGCCTCCGGCCATGGCGCGGCCGGCGCCGCCCCCCGCGATGGCCCGTCCAGCACCGCCGCCCGCTATGGCGCGGCCCGCGGCGCCGGTAATGCGTCCGGCTCCGCCGCAACAGCGTCCGGCGATGGCGCCGCGTCCGACGCCACAGATCGCCGCGCCACCGCGCCCGGCCGCTCCGAGGGTCGCGGCACCGTCGCGCCCGAGCGCACCGGCCGCCGCGAGCCCATCCCGGCAGGACGCGAGCCCATCCCGGCAGGATCGGATCGGCCAGCGCGAGCAGCGCATTCAGCCGCCGCAGCAAGCGGTGCAGGAGCGGCAGCGCGACAGGCTTTCGCCCCAAAACGCGCAGCGCCAGGAGCGCATCGACCGGTTACAGCAGCGCGTGCAGGATTTGAAGTCCCAACAGCCGGAAGGCCAGCGCGCACAACGCGCGCAGCAACGGGTGCTGCAAACCGAACAGCGGCAGCTGCAGCGTGAGGAGCGGCTGCAGCGGCTCCAGCGAACCGCGCAGGAACGGCAGCGCGACACGCTTACGCGGGAGAGCGCGCAACGCGAGCAGCGCATCGATCGGCTGCAGCGGCGCGTCCAGGAGTTGCAGTCGCGACAGCCCGACGGCGTGCGGGCGCAACGCGCGCAGCAACAATTGCTGCAAACCGAACAGCGACAGCTCCAGCGCGAGCAGCGCCTGCAGCAACGTGATCTGGCGCGCCGGCAGGAGCTGGGAATGCCGCCTTCCGGCAGGCAGGCCGAGACCGTCGGTGCAGCCGTGCAGGCCGCTTCCCGCGGGCGGTTTGCCGAACGCTTCCGCAGCAATCCTGATCCGCAGGTCCAGGCGGCGCTCGAGGGCGGGCGGCACGGCTGGGCTCCCCGCCACGCCTGGAAGCGCGGCCTGCGCGCGGCGTTCGTGCCGTGGGCCGGCCACGTGTTCTGGCCCTATGCCTATTCCGACATTTTCGAATACACGTTCTGGCCCTACGGGTACGACGGTGGTTATTGGGCCTACGCCTACGATGACTTCGTCGACACCGTGTTCTGGGGCGCGGACAGTCCGTACTCCGCCTACGCCAGGCTCGGCCCGACCGGGCGCCAGGAGAGCGACGGCGTGATCGGCGGCTCCCGGCCGCGCGAAAGCGCGGGCATGAGCCAACAGGCGCTCAGGCAACTGTGCGAAGCGCCGGAAAAGGGTATCACCGCCTGGCCGATTGCTTCGATCGAGGAGGCGGTGCGGCCGACGTCCGAGCAGCGCGCATTGCTCGACGAGTTGAAGGACGCAGCTGCAATGGCCGCCGCCGCGTTCAAGGAATCCTGCGGCGACCAGTATGCGATGACTCCCCCCGGCCGCTTGCGTGCAATGACGAACCGCATCAGCGCCACGCTCGAGGCCGTGCGGATCGTGCGGCCGGCCCTGGAGAAATTCTATGGCGCGCTCAGCGACGAGCAACAGGCCCGCTTCAACGCGCTCGGCCCCGACATCGGCGGGCGTTCGCAACCGCAGCCGCAGCAGGAAGCAAACGCGCAGCCGGATACTTGCGGCGAGCCGAAGCCCAGCCTGACCAACCTGCCGATCGAACGGATCGAGACGGTGATACGTCCGGCGGGCAAGCAAAAGGAAGCGCTAGACCGCCTGCGCGAGGCGACGGAGAAGGCCGTTCAGACGCTGCAAGCGGCTTGTCCGGTTGACGTGCCGCTTACGCCGGTCGGGCGGCTGGAGGCGATGGAGAAGCGGCTCGAGGCCATGGTGCAGTCAGCCAAATTGGTGCAGCCGGCGCTGGATGATTTCTATGCCACGCTGGCCAGCGAGCAGAAGGCGCGCTTCAACACGCTGGGACGGTTCGCGGGCCGCTGATTGCAACTTCAGCGCAAACGCAAATCGAGGCCTCGGGCCGTTCTCCCACGGCGGCGTTGGCGGTCAAATGGAGCCGCGACAGATCGCCGAAAATTGTGTGCCAATCATCGACACTGTTGTGCCAACAGCGTCACCCTGAGACGCCCGAAAAGCAGTGCGATGACGTTCATCTTAAATAGTTACCGTAATTTTTAAAACGAGTTTGCGCTCGCTCCAAAAGACCATATCGACCACAGCGCGATAGCTGAGGGTTCGATATGACGGAAGCAAGTTACGACCTCATCAGGTCCCGGGCGGCACCTTTCAATTGGCGCATCGCCGCGATTGCAGCCTTCACGATTTTGGTCGTGGCAGTGGCGGCCCTGGTCCACGTCGTTCCCTACGGCCGGGCGGTGTGGGATTTCGTCTTCATCCTTGATGGCGCCTATCGCATCGGCCACGGCCAAATTCCGCACGTCGACTTTTCTTCGCCGATCGGCGCGCTCACGCTTTACCTGACGCATTTTGCCGAACGCCTGTTTCCCGGCGGGCAGCCGTTCATCGGCCTGCACGCGCTGGCGTGGCTCATGGTGGTGCCACCGTTCGCCGTCATCGCGTCGCGCATTCAATCGCCCTGGGGATTTGCCGCAAGCTTCGCGGTTCTCGCGGTGGTGGTTCTGGTGCCCTACACGCTCGACCCCACCATGCTCTCCGAGATCAGCTACTTTGCCACCTATAACCGCTTCGCCACCGCGATCCTGTTCCTGGCAGCACTCTGGTATGTGCTGCCGAAGGCCCGCGGCGACGGCGTGCTGCTGGGTTACCTGCTGACCGCCCTGATCTTCATCAAGATCACCGCCGCTATCGCAATGCTCGGCCTCGTCGTCGCGGCCGTGCTGCTCGGACGCGCGCGACCCACGGCGCTGTTCGCCATGCTGTTCGTTGCCGCAGCCTTGGCTGGACTGGTCGAACTGGCGACCGGAGGGCTCGTCTCCGGCTACCTGCACGACATCGTGTCGATGAGTGCCTTGAACCGGGGCGGCGCCGTTTTCCGGCTCGCCGCCTCCTCGGCTCGCAACTGGCTGCCGCTTGTGGTCACGATCACGATCGTCGTGCTCGCGGCTCGCGAACTCGATTTCACCACGGCGGTCAGGCGCCCGCTCAATTTCGCGCGCGATACCATCGCCCGGGAAGCCTTCGTCGTGGACGCAGCGCTGCTGGTCGCGGTAGCGCTGGCCGCGGAGAGTCAGAACACCGGCGGCGTCGGATTGATTGCCGCCGCGGCCGTACTTTTCCACCCGGGCCTGCGCACTACCCGTGGCTGGCGCCTGATCGCCGCAGCGGTACTCGGCGCGACGCTGGTGCTGCCGCTTGCCGATGTCGTTGAAAAGCGCCTCGTCTCGACATTCGTCCGGGAACGGCAGGGCACGACCGACCACGCCTTTACAACGTTCCTTCCGGGCATGCGCGTGCCGCCCGCCACCCTCGCCGGCTCCCGGCTGATGACGCGCCTGCAATCCGAATGGCTGCCCTATCTCGACGAGATCGCCAACAATGGCTTTGACCTCGACGGCGACCCGGGCAGCACGAGCCCGGCGACGCGCGCGGCGTGGGCTGTCAGCGTTGCCGAAGCCGGCGCGAACTTTCAGCGGCTTGGCTACGCGACCAAGGCGCAGCGCTATACGACCATCGATTTTGCCGAATCCTTTCCGCGGCTGCTCGGCCTGACGCCCGCGCGCGGCACCACCCTGGCGATGGATTTCCGGCGCACGGTGCCTGCGTTTTCCGCAAGCGAAGCGTCGGCCTATCTGGCGGACGCGGACGGTGTGTTTTTCCGCACCTGCATTCTCCCCGGCGCGACCGACACCAATCCCGCGACCTTCCGTACCGTGCTGGAACGGGAGTTCACGCGCCACAAGCTGCATCCCTGCTGGGATTTCTACAGCCGTACCCGCTGAAAGGGCCCGCATGTCCACCTTACCCCTGCCGCTTGCTCCTGAACTCTCCGATCCGTGCGAGGCGCCGCAACCCCGGCCGCTGATCCTCGATCTCGATGGCACGCTGGTGCGCGCGGACATGCTGCTTGAGACCGTGCTGGCGCTGCTTCGAGCCGCGCCGTGGCGGTTGTTCGAGATCGGCCTGTGGATGCTGCGTGGCCGCGCCTATCTCAAGCGCCGTCTCGCCGATGAGACGAACATCGAGCCGGATGTTCTGCCGTTCAATGAAGAACTGCTCGCCTACGCGGCCGATATCGCGGCGAGCGGACGGCCGGTCTATGTCGCCACCGCCGCCGACGCCAAAGTCGCGGAAAAGGTTGTGCGGCGGATTGCTTTCATTCGCGGCGTCATCGGCAGCGACGGCTTGCGCAACCTGAAGGGCGAAGCGAAGGCGCTGGTTCTCGCTGAACGATTCCCTGATGGATTCGACTATGCCGGCGACGCGCGCGCCGACATCCCGATCTGGCGCCGCGCCAGGAATGCCATCGTTGTTGAAGCGGCGAGTTCGGTAGAGCACGCCGCCGCAAGCGTCGCGACCGTCGCCAAGGTGTTCCCGCGACCGTCCCGGATCCGTGCATTGGTGCGCAGCATGCGCCCGCACCAATGGGCAAAGAACGCGCTGGTTTTCGTGCCTCTTATCCTCGCCGGACTGGTCTCCCACGTCGACGCCGTCTACGCGACGACATGCGCGTTCCTCGCCCTCGGCCTGGTTGCCTCATCCACCTATCTCGTCAACGATATCTGGGACCTGACCGACGACCGCAGCCACTGGTCGAAGCGAAACCGGCCGCTGGCGAGTGGACGCCTGCCGCTTGCAACGGCGATCGCAGCCGTTCCGATCGGGCTGTTCGCAGGGCTAGCCGTTGCGGCGCTGGCCGGACCGGCAACCGTTGCCGTCGTACTGCTGTATCTCGCGGTAACCCTGCTCTATTCGTTCGCGCTCAAGCGCATCCCCATTCTCGACGGCTTCGTGCTGGCCGGATTGTTCACGCTGCGCCTCGGCGCCGGCATCGTGGCGTCAGGCGCGCCGCCGTCGCCCTGGCTGCTGGTGTTCGCGATGTTCCTGTTCGCCTCGCTCAGCTTCGCAAAACGCCACACCGAGGTCGCCCGCGTCATCGAGCGCGGCGGAACCGAAGTCCGTGGCCGCGGCTACAAGTCGATCGACCTGCCGCTCATCATGGGCATCGGCATGGCGACCGGGGTGGCCGCCGTGCTCATCATGGTGCTCTACATCATCAACGACGCCTTCCGGCAGAGTTTTTATGGCAACACCGCCTGGCTCTGGGCTTTTCCGGCCATCCTGTTCCTGTTCGTATGCCGGATCTGGCTGAAATGCGGACGCAGCGAACTGCACGACGATCCCGTGGCTTTTGCCGTCACCGATCGGCCAAGCCTGGCGCTCGGCGGCGCCCTGATGGTGTGTTTCGGACTGGCATGGTCGGGCGTGTTTGGCTGATATGCCGCCACTTGCGCAGGACGCGCGGAGGTTCCCCGTCGTCGGACGCAGAAGACACGGGTTGGCGCCCTGTAAATAACCAAAAAAAACCGCAGGACGATGTCGGATTCGGCAAACCCCGTTCGTCGTTTCGCCGGGCCGATCAGGCCGGCTGGATACCGCAAGCGGCACGCAAGCGCAGCGAAAGGATGAGAAATGACCAAGAAGATTGCAAAAAACACGATTTGCGTCTGGTACGACAAGGACGCGGAGGCGGCTGCCCGCTTCTATGCCGAAGTGTTTCCCGACAGCGCCGTGCACGCCGTCCACCATGCCCCCGGTGACTACCCGTCCGGCAAAAAGGGCGACGTGCTGACGGTCGATTTCACGGTTGCCGGCATCTCCTGTATCGGCCTCAACGGCGGCCCCGCGTTCAAGCAGACCGAAGCATTCTCGTTTATGATCACCACTGAAGACCAGGATGAGACCGACCGCTACTGGAACGCCATCGTCGGCAATGGCGGCCAGGAAAGTGCGTGCGGCTGGTGCAAGGACAAATGGGGCGTCTCCTGGCAGATCACGCCGCGCGTGCTGCTGGAGGCGATGGCGGCCGGCGGCGCTGAAGCCAAGCGTGCCTTCGATGTCATGATGACCATGAAGAAAATCGACGTCGCCAAGATCGAAGCGGCGCGGCGCGGCTGATACTCGCCGGATAAGCTTGGCTTGGCGCGGCTCAGTCGTCGCGCCTGCCCACCTAACCAATGCTGCCAGCAAACCGCTCGGCAAACCGCTGACGTCGAAATGCTTCCGCTACGAAATCGACGAAGAGGCGCGTCTTGGCCGGCATCAAGGTGCGGCTGACATAGTAGATCGAGATTGCGCCCGCGTCGGCATACCATTGCGGCACCAGCCGCACGAGCGCGCCGCTCTCCAGATGCCGCAGCGCGTGTGCCAACACGATCTGCGTGACGCCCATGCCGAGCACCGCAGCCTGGCACATCGCCTCCGGATCGTCGAACGCGATGGTGGGTTTGAGAGAGACCGTCATCTCGTCGCCCGCTGCGTTGCGCATCGGGCGCTCACGAACACGCCGGGTTTTTGAAGAGCGCATGACAATGCCATCAAACGCGGCGAGCCCCGACGGATCGGCGGGCGGGGTTCTTCCCTTCATGTAAGACGGCGAGGCCACCGCGATGATGTGCGCGGGCGCAAGGACCCGCGATACCAGACCAGGCGCAAGATCAATCCCGCCGCCGATCGCAGCATCGAAGCCTTCAGCAATCAAATCGACTTGCCGGTTCTCGAACTGCCAGTCGGCGCGAACGCGCGGATAATTTTTCAGGAACTCCGGCAGCAGCGGCAGGATGTATTCGACGCCGAACGTCATGCCCATGCTGACCTTGAGCACGCCGGCCGGTTCGCCGCGGTCCGTTGCGACGCTCGCAATCGACGCCTGCAGCTCGTCGAGATTATTTCTGATGGCGTGGAGGAAGCGCTCACCGGCCTCGGTCAGCGTGAGTTTGCGCGTGCTGCGCTGAAAGAGGCGAATTCCGAGATTCCGTTCCAGCATTGCAACATTGCGGCTCACCGCCGCCGGGGTGAGCGACAGGCGCCGCGCGGCAGCGGAAAACCCGCCTGTTTCGGCGCTACGGACGAAGGATTCGAGGTTTGCGAGCGTTTCCATAAGTAAACTTTCAAGCAATCATTGAAAGTAAAGATAACAATTACCGACTAATCACGCAGCAATAAAATGTGGCGGTATGGGCTTCAGAAGCAGGCACGGCTCCGCGCTCACCCGGGAGCCCCAGTTTCTCGGTCAGAGGCAGGCGCCGGACTTAGCCCGGCACACGACGACCGACGGCAAACACTCAAACCATTTGGAGCAAGTCATGACCACCAACGACATCAGCGAAGCCGCCAAGGCCATCATCCGCCGCAACACCGAAGAGGTACAGGGCGGCGGGAATTTCGAAGTGTTCGAAGAACTCTTCGCCGACAATTTTCTTGATCACACGCCGCAGCCGGGACGCACGCCCGATAAAGCCGGTGCGCGGCAGCTCTACAAAATCCTCCGGGTTGCGTTTCCCGACTTTCACGCCGACATCCATTGGCAGATTGCCGATGGAGATCGTGTGACGACCTACAAAACCTATCACGGGACGCATCGGGGAGAATTCTTTGGCCTGGCGCCGACGGGCCGCAAGATTCAATTCGAGACCGTCGACGTCATGCGTGTGCGTGACGGCAAAATCACCGATCACTGGGGCGTGGCCAATCTCTTCTCGCTCATGCAGCAACTCGGCGCGTGGCCGCCCGCAACGGCGGCCCGTTCCTGATCCCGTTCGTCAATCACATACGACCCTGAAAGGAACATTCCATGTCAATTGGCATCATCGGTTCAGGCGCCATCGGCGCAGCTTTTGCGCGGGTGCTGACTCGCACAGGCATCGAGGCGACAATCTCCAACAGCCGTGGCCCGGAGTCGCTGAGTGAACTCGTCCGGGAAGTCGGGCCATCGATCAAGGCCGGATCGCGCGAGGAAGCCGCACGCGCCGACATCGTCTTCGTCGCTGTCAACTGGACGAAGCTGTCGGCGGCGCTGGCGGGCCTGCCTGAATGGTCCGGGCGCATCATCATCGACGCCAACAATCCGATCGAGGCGCCATTGTTCAAGCCGATAGACCTGAAGGGCCGGGTATCGAGCGAGTTCGTCGCCGATCTCGTGCCCGGAGCACGCGTCGTCAAGGCGTTCAATCATCTCCGTGCTGAAATGCTTGCTGCGGACCCGCGATCGGGAGGAGGACGGCGCGTGCTGTTTTATTCCGGCAACGACAGCGCCGCGAAGGCGGAGGTGGCGGTCCATTGCCAAATCAAAATCTCATCAAGCTCGCCTGAAAGTCCGCTATTCGCCAAGCGCCCTGACGCGGCCAAAGGTGATCGGCGCCGAATTGGCGCGCCCGAGGCGGGTAATCCTTCCGGTCCGTGTCAGGCGTGACGCCGGGTGAACAACAACAGGCCGCCCATCGGCGCCTCGCCCATGCCATGTGAAGGGAAGAATAGCAGGCTCGCTTCACCGAACCGAGCCTGCAGCTTTCTGACGAACGGACGCTTACTTCTTCATACCGTCTTTCGACATCGCATCCTTCGACATGCCGTCGTGCTTCTTCATCGCGTCCTTGGACATCGCATCGTCCTTTTTCATGCCGTCCTTGGACATCGCGTCCTTTGCCATCCCGTCCTTGCCCATCTTGTCCTGCGCGTAGGCCGCGGGCGCGGAGGCAAGCCCGACCGAGAGAGCGAGAGCGGAAATCGAGAGCAAGGTGCGCAGATTCTTGGTTGTCATGTTCAGTGTCCTTTGTGTGCGAGTTAGCGGTTAGCCGCTGTTTCGATTTACGTTGATCGATCGGCCTTCGTTACGAATGGCGATCGAACGATCGTGAACAAATCGCTGTGATCAATCAGCCGTCGTTGCCGGCATTGGCGTCTCTCCTCTGTTTGATGGAAGTTTGAGTTGCGTGGTCAGTACCGCCGCCATCGCGAGCGACGCGCCGACGCCAGCTACGCAGGCGGCCCAGCCATAACGGTCGAACAATTGTCCGAGCACGGCGCTGCCGACCATTCCGCCGAAGAAGTAACATGCGAGATAAGTCCCACTGGCGACGCCGCGGTTATCGTACGCCGCCTGGCCGACGAAACCCGTCGCCGAGGCCTGCGCAAAGAAAGTGCCGGCGCCGACCAGCACCATGCCGGTGAGGACATACGAAAGGTGTGAGGACAACATCATCGGCAGGCCAATCGCCGCGAACGCGAGCGCGCCAGAGATCACCGGCCGGGTGCCAAACCGTGCGACGGCTCTTCCGGCGAACAGTGTCGTGACCACGGAGGGTGCAAAGACAAGATAGACGAAGCCGAGATCCATACGCCCGAGCGACAGCGGCTCGCGGACGAGAACGAAGTTGACGAAGGTGAAGGTGCCGATGAAAGCGAACAGGATGCAGAAGCCGATCGCGTAGGCGGCGCGCAGCGACGGGTTGCGCCAATGGGCGATGCTTGCCTCGAACGGAGACAGCGCCGCCGGCATCGCATGCATCGGCCTGGCGCGAGAAACCGTGAAATACACCAGCGCCGCACCAGCCAGATTAAGCAGTGCGAAGGAATAGAAATTAGACGCCAGCCCGAACGTATCGACCAGCGCGGCCGACATCAGCCGGCCGATCAGATTGCTGGCGACATTGCCGGCGATATAGGCCGCGAACGCGCCGCCGGCGTCCGTCGAGCTGCATTGCTCGCCGAGATGGGCCAGCGTCAAGGCGAAGGCCGACGCCATACAAAGACCCTGCAGCAGGCGAAGGATGGTGAAAATGGTGAGATCAGGTGCGCTCGCCAGCAGCATCGTCGGAACCGCAAGCAAAACAAGGCTCACGAGAATGCCGCGCCGTTGGTCGATATACGGGCTGAGGAAGCCGACTATGAGGCTTGCTATCGCCATGCCCAGGGTGCTGGCATTAACCGCAACACCCATCGCGGCCGGCGTCACGTTGTAATGCCGGGTCAGGGACGGAAGGATCGCCTGGGTCGCAAACAGATCGACCACGGTGAGGAAAGCCGTCAGGCCGATGACGAGGGAGCGCAGCACCACGCCCGGCGAGCGGCCATGCGTATCGCTCGCGTGCGTTTTCATCGACGCGGAAAGGTCGGTCATGGTGCATCTCGCCGGGTGAGCTGGAAAGGGATGTGACGCCTGGGCGTGCGGGGCAACACGGGGGATCCCAGGACGTCACATCGGCAACGGGCGCGGGAAGCGCGCGTTACATCCGGTTACATGTGGTGGTCATGCGGATCCTTGCGGACGTCGCCGACATAGAGAATGACCGTCTCCTTGCCGAGGTTCTTCCACCAGTGCGACACGCCGGCGACTTCGGGTCTGATCTCGCCGGCCTTGTGCACGATCGGTTCGGCGCAGTTACTGGCATATTCGACGATTTCGCCCTGCTGTACGAAAATCAGTGCCGGACGGTCGTCATGGCTGTGCCACGGCACGATGCCGCCGGGCTCGATCGTCAGCTTGCGGAAGCGCAGCTCGCGATCCCTGATGTTGGCGGGCTGCTTCTCGAGATTGATCGCGCCGAGCGTCACGTCGGTGACGCCGACCGCCTTGTAGTCGACTTTCTCGCGGACGTTGGCCTTCATCCTGTCGGCGGGACATTCGCCGGCAAACGCCGCCGGCGCCGACGCGAGCGAGCCTGCCAGGACGCCGGCAAGTGCAACATCCTGCCAGCACGTGCGGAATGTGACGTTGGATTTGGACATGTCGTGGTCTCCTCTGTTCGCTTGCTGCCTTTGAAGTCGCGCTGGCCCCGAATGATCGGGCCGGCTACGTCACGACAATCGACGAAAGCACCTGAGGAATGAAATGCCGGTTGGCTCTGGACTCCATAGCGCCGCGCTATGCGTGGCCGGCTCGATGCCCCCCGGCTATCGAACCCATTGGGCGACGGCATTTCAAAGACGGATCAATCCGACCTCTGATGGGTCAGCGCCCGATCGGCCGTTGTTGCCTGTCCCGTGAGGAAATCCCTTTGGCACTCCCCAACACACCCATCGCCGACACAGTCCGACCGGCCTGCCCCATCCTCCTGCATACACGCCAATCGGCCGCCCCTTGCCGGCGGCCCCGCGCTGGAAAATAGTATCAAGTCAAACCGACCGGCCGGAGTACGACATGACCCAGCTTTCGCCTGCCAACGCCGAACGCCTGCGGCAGGCCTTCCAGCACTGCCGCGACATGGAAGGTACGCTCGGTGAGCGGCTGCAGGCCTACGCCGCCGCCGGACGCGGTTTTTTTCCGGCCTACAGCGAAGCGGTGGATCGTCTCGTCGCGCGGATCCACGAGAACGGCGGCGGTGAGAATGCGCCGCGGCCGGGCGAGGCAATGCCGCCCTTCATGCTGCCGGATGAGACGGGGCGACTCGTCAGCCTGACATCGCTGATCAGCAACGGGCCGGTCATCGTGATGTTCTATCGCGGCCATTGGTGTCCTTACTGCCGGCTGAACGTGAAAGCGGTCATTCAGGCCGCGGACAAGATCAAGGCGCTAGGCGGACAGATCGTCGCGATCATGCCGGAAACCCAGAAGTACGCCGAGCGCTTCAAATCCGAGGCCGGCGCCCCCTTCCCGGTGCTGACCGATCTCGACAACGGCTATGCGTTGTCCCTCAATCTAGCGATCTGGCTGGGAACGGAGATCCAGCAACTGCTTTCCTATCTGGACCTGTCGGATTTTCACGGCAATGACGGCTGCATGCTGCCGATTCCGGCGACCTTCGTGGTCGGCCGCGACGGGTTGGTGAAAGCCCGTTTCGTCGACCCCGATTTCCGCAAACGAATGGAGATCGACGACCTGCTGGTTGCGGTGCGAGCGGCCGGCAAGGATCGCTGAGCCTCGGGCTTACGCCGTTCTGCTCAGGAATTGCTGCCAGTCCGACCCGCGCAGCATTCGCATGATTGCGGATGCGACCGCGGTGCGCTCACGCCCGGCGACACCATAGAGGTGAACCGTGCGGCGCGCGTCCAGTCCTTCGACCGAAGTGCGTTTCAGCGTGGCAGGAAGCGACGCCGTGTGAGGGACCACGGCAACGCCGATATCGGCTTCCAGCAGTTCGATCAGATCCCGTTCCGACGAAATTTCGTGATTGCGGTCGACCGCAACGCCATGCTCGCGAAGCGACCGGCCTAGCGAAGCGGAATGTTCGCAGTAACTTCGCGACAACCATTGCTCTGCCTGCAGGTCGCTGAAGCCGATTGTGTCGCGCTCCGCCAGCCGATGCTGCCGGCTGACGACGAGATAAAAGTCCTCCGTGAATAGCGGCCAGGTGTCCAGCCGGTCCCAGTCGCCGCCGAGTTCGGCAGCAATGCCGAGTTCGGCTTCGCCCTTCTTCAGATATTCGCCGACCTCCTCGCTGTTGCCGCGCAAAAATCGAAATTCGAGCTGGCTGAATTGCCGCCTGATCTGGTCGAGAAACGGTACCAGAATCGACAGATCGACCGAGTGGCTAAGCGCAATCCGAAGCGCACCGATTTCTCCGCTCTTGAACGACGACGCCAGCATGCGCGCGCCGCTGGCGGCGTCATAGCATTGCTGCAGCAGCGGGTGCATCCGAAGGCCGAGTTCGGTCAATTGCGCCGCCGGCCGTTCCCGGCGGAACAGGTCGCCACCCAGTTCGGCTTCGAGCTGCTTGATCGCCCGCGTCAGCGACGGCTGTGTGACGTTGCACTCGTCGGCGGCGCGCGTGAAATTCAGCGTCCGCGTGACGGCGAGGAAGTATCGTACCTGATGCATTTCCATGATCGTGCTGCCCCGATCTCTCGTTGCCGCAGGCTATCCGATCAAGACCCGCAATGACACCCGAACGGCAATAGCGGCAGCCTATGGTTTAGGAAGCCAAACGGCATTTCAAAACACCGTGTCCATCCTGCAGATTTCGGCTGGCAAAGCTGCAGGAAAGGGACCGCCATGAACGTTCAGCCGAAGGCGCGGGACACCAGGGCCGCGCGGCCGCTCGCCGGCAGGGTCTCGCTGGTCACAGGGTCGACCAGCGGCATTGGCCTCGGGATTGCGCGGGCCCTGGCCGAGGCGGGATCCGAGGTGGTGCTTAACGGTCTTGGGACCGCCTCCGAGATCGCCACGACCAAAGACCAGATCGAGGCCGATTACGGCATCAAAGTCAGCTATTCGGCCGCGGACATGACGAGGCCGGAGGCGATCGCCGAGATGATCGCGGCTGTCATCGCAGGGCACGGCCAGCTCGACGTGCTCGTCAACAATGCCGGTATCCAATATGTCGCGCCACTCGACCAGTTTCCGGTCGAGAAATGGGACGCGATCCTGTCGATCAATCTGTCATCCGCGTTTCACACCATTCGGCTCGCCCTACCGGCGATGCGCCAGAACAAGTTCGGTCGCATCATCAACATCGCCTCCGCCCATGGACTGGTCGGCTCGCCCTTCAAGGCGGCCTATGTCGCCGCCAAGCACGGTATCGTCGGGCTGACCAAGGTCGCCGCGCTGGAGACCGCCGAAGAAGGCATCACCTGCAACGCGATCTGTCCGGGTTACGTCTATACGCCGCTGGTCGAAGCGCAGATCGACGGCCAGGCCAGGGCGCACGGCATCTCCCGCGATCAGGTGATCCACGACGTGCTGCTGGCGCAGCAACCAAACAAGCGCTTCGCGACGGTCGAGGAATTGGGCGCGTTGACCGTCTTCCTCGCCAGCGACGCTGCGGTATCGATCACCGGCATCGCGCTGCCGGTCGATGGCGGCTGGACCGCGCACTGACGTACCGAACGTAACGAAGCAAGGGAGCGTGACATGAACGACGTCCGGGACAATTGCTCAACGCTGAAGGCACTCGGCAAATCCGAGCCCGGCCAGATCGTGCTGGTGCTGCAGGGCGGCGGCGCGCTCGGCTCCTATCAGGCCGGCGTCTATCAGGCGCTGCACGAGGCCGGTATCGAGCCGGACTGGATCATCGGTACCTCGATCGGCGCCATCAACGCCAGCCTGATCGCGGGCAATTCACCGCAGAAGCGGCTGCCGCGGCTGCGCGAATTCTGGAAGAAGATGGAGCAGAACACGCTCTGGCCTCTTCGCGACATCTTTCCGGGCTTCAACGAAAAGCTGTCCTATTGGTCGACCGTGACCCATGGCATTCCCGGCTTCTTCCGGCCGAATCCGCTGGCCCATGCCGGCGACCTCTATCCGCTCGGCGCCGATCAGGCCGGCTATTACTCGACCGCGCCGCTGGAGCGCACGCTGACCGAACTGGTCGATTTCGCTCTGGTCAATCAGTGCAGGCCGCGGCTGACGGTCGGCGCGGCGCATGTCCGCAGCAGCCAGATGCGTTATTTCGACAGCCGCGATAGCGAGCTCGGCGTCAAGCACATCATGGCGTCTGGTGCGTTGCCGCCGGCGTTCCCGGCCGTTCGCATCGACGGTGAGTTATATTGGGACGGCGGCATTCTATCGAACACGCCGACGGAAGCCGTGTTCGACGACAACCCGCGTCGGAATTCCCTGATCTTCGCCGTACACCTCTGGAATCCGACAGGTAGCGAGCCGACCACGATGGCGGAGGTGCTGAATCGGCACAAGGATGTGCAGTATTCCAGCCGGATCGCCAGCCACGTCGCGCGCCAGCAGCAGGCGCATCGGCTGCGCCACGTCATCAACCAGCTTGCCGCGCGCCTGCCGGAGTCCGAGCGCAACAGCGAAGCGGTGAAGGAACTGGCGAGCTATGGTTGCCCGACCCGGATGCATGTGGTGCGGCTGCTCGCTCCGCAGCTCGCCCGCGAAGACCACACCAAGGACATCGACTTCAGCCCGTCCGGCATCATGCAGCGCTGGGACGCCGGCTATCGCCACACAAGGGCGGTGCTCGAACGCAAGCCGTGGATCGGCGAATTCGATCCGCTGTCGGGCGTTGTCGTGCACGAGCAGACGGAACTGTTGGCGGAGGCGGCCGAGTGACGGCCTGACACCGAATTCTCGGTGTCAGGCGTGACGGCGGCTGAACAGCAACAGGCCCCCCATCGTCGCGAACAGGCCTCCTGTCACCCTGTTGATCCAGCGCATGTGGCAGCTGGAGCGCAGGACCGGAGCGATCGCGGAAACGCCGAAGGCACACATCGCCAGCACGCTGAATTCGCATGCGATGAAGGTAAGGGCGAGGATGGAATATTGCGGGGCGAACGGCTCGACCGGGTTCAGGAACTGCGGGAAGAACGCGGTGAAGAACAGGATGGCCTTGGGATTGCTGGACCCGACCAGGAGGCCCCTGACATAATGCGTGCGCAGGCGCCGGCCGCTGTCCGCTGCAGCGCTCTTGATATCGACGGCTTCAGCGTCGTTGCCGAACGTCTTGATGCCGAGCCATATGAGATAGATCGCCCCGATCACCTTGACCACGGTGAAGGCAAGCTCCGATGCCGCGAGCAATGCACCGAGGCCCAGCGCCGAAAGCGCCATGACGCCGAGGACCGCGCTGATGCTGCCAACCGCAGCTGCCAGCGCGCCCGACTTGCCTTCGTTCAGCGCCGTCGTCATGCAGGTGAGCATGGTTGGGCCGGGTGACAGCACCAACACGGCCACGGCGGCCAGGTACAGCAAGTAGGTCGTCAGGGTCATTGTTCGCATCCAAATGCGTGGTGAGGTTAAGCGTGCGTAGTGAGGTTAAGCGACACCCTGTCGGGTGTGCCAGCCGGTGATGGCTATGACGGTGGCAGGTCCATTTTATTAGCAGTTGGGTAGCCGCCCACCCAGCCCATACTTGTACCAAAAGCGACGCGGATTACCCTGAGCGGCCCTCTCCCCGTTCGGAATGTGAGCAATTCCGGCCAGCGAGCCGGAAAATTGCTCGTTTCTTCGACCCTCTGGCCCCTTTTTTCGTCATGGCCGGGCATAGCCGTCTGTAGGACGGCGTCGCTACCGCTCGCCTATGCCCGGCCATCCTCGTCTTTCTTGCTTAATGGAAGCCAAGACGTGGATGCCCGGCACCCGTCTCCGCTAAGCCTTCGACGCGGCCAAAAGTGATTGGCGCGCCGGAGCTTTAGCGAAGGCGGCAAAGCCGGGCATGACGACGTACGGTACGAGACGCTATTTCGTTGATCTCTTTTTGAGTCAGACTCTTAGGAAGCCTCCGAGCGGACCGCAAGCACGCGCTGTTAGAACAGCGCTGCGTCAAGCGGATCCGGGCTCCCTGCCCGCATTTCGAAAATGAATCGCCCATTTTTCAGCCGCCGGCGGGCGATAATTGTATTTTGGCCAGCCGTTGGAACTTTTCGGAACTTCTGCCATTGCAAATTTGCTGATGGTGCGAACCCCAAGGAGTGTTTGCAATGGCAACCCAAATCGTGATGGACCACACTGGCGATACCCGCCATGAGTTTGATGCGAACGACGCGAGGGCGTTGCTTGAAGCGGAAAGGCGCTTCGAACAGCTCACAGGCGCCGGCTTCACAGCGGCAATCAGAAATTCCTCTGGCGATCCGACGGTAACCCGCAGGTTCGATCCGAAAGCCGAAGAAACCCTGTTTTATCCAAGGCTAGTCGGCGGTTAGCGTCTCATGTTGCAGACAACGCTACGTAATGCGGTCCGTAACATCAGGCAATTGCTGGCGGATAGCGTGAACCGCTGGCAATTGCTGCGGGCTCAGTATCGAGAATTGGGCTGCCCTCAAAGGGAGGTGCGCGGCATAAGGTTGTTGCAATCGTGGCTATCGGCTGAACAACTCGTTCAGTTCAACAAATACGGGTATTTCGAAGTCACGGGCTGCCAAAGCGGCAAGCGATACCGCATCTGTTATGGCACCGCGACAAATATTCATGAACTTGACCAATATGGGCGTCCGAAAACCGGTTGGTGTTTTGTACCAAACCAGCCACTGGTTCCGGGCGACGTCATGCTCGCACAGAAAATTGCTTTGGAGACCGACGAGTGGGCTGCACTGGCGGTGGCCAAATCGTTCAGGCCGACTTGGCATTGAACAGACTTGGCATTGAACAGAGCTGGCATTGAACAGAGCTGGCATTGAACCTCAGATGCGACTTCAAGCCTCGCGTCTGAGGGGCCGAGGTCTGCTGCGCCGCCGCAGGCAGGAGCAGCGCTGGCGATCCTGATGCGGTGCAGCACGGGCTGCGCCGGCGGCGTCTCTACGGAAAATGGATGCAAGCAGACTGTTTACCAAGTCGGTCAATGACGTGAAAACCACCTTCCCTAAGCCGTCCGAAACGAATCCGCTCTAGGCTGCCTCCAACAAGCAAGAGGCAGCAATGTTCACGATCATCAGGGCGCTCGTCATCGCGGTATGCGCGTATGCCGGTTCATCGGTAGCAGGCAGTCAATTCCCGGACCTGCCGAACTCCCATCAAATCTACACCGAGTAGCTCACGGAAGTTCGTGATCGAGCTCAGCAACAGCAATTCCGGCAGTAACCACGTTCAGTTACGGACTGTCAGGAATTAGGGCGTTTGCTCTCCGTCAGGTTCTGTGGCGGAGATGGTTATGCCTCTCGGACGATACATAGCCTGGGTCGGCGCATCGTTGCTGGTGTTGCTGTTCGTGGCCAACTGGTTCTTTCCGCAACCTTTGGCGGAGCCCGCCGGTGACGAAGTTAACAGGCCGGTCATCCGGATCGCTTCGCTACAGCAGCCGCCGGAGCGGATCGTCATCGACACCAACCTTCCGACGATCGTTCCGCCGCCCGCGCCCGCCGCCGATGCCATCCCGGACGAGCCGCCCCCGCAAGCACAATCATACGCGCCGATAACTTCTCAGGCGTCGGTTACTGGCGTGGAAAAAAGCAAGCCAAAGGCCACGAAGAGGATGGTGAAGGAGGCTGCAGCCAGACAACCGTCATCGCCCCATGCGCAAATCAACACGCCTGCGGCCCCGAGTAGCAGCCCGGCGCCGATCGCACCGCCTACCAGGTTGTCGTTCGCGAACATCATTTCCGGGCAGCTGGTGAGAGAGCTGTTCAACCTTCATTGAGCCTCAGCGCAGGGACACCATCGTCGTCCCCCCAATGCCGAGCACACGGGCGGCGCCCCCGGCTCCTCTAAGTTCCCACGATGAACGCGGTGACCTACGCCGGGCAACGGCTGGATCATTGCCGCGGCCAATGGATCGATCGCGCGTTTGCTCGCGCCTCCGTGCATTAACCCTGTTGTCAGACTTACTTCGTCGCTCCTGCGCGTAGGTCCATTCTGCCGCTAACCCGCCGCATTGGATCCTAGAAATCGTTCGGCGACGTTGGGCAGATTATTTTCCCCTATTCGGGGCAAGCACCTTCGTTCTGGAAGAGCAGATCATGATGAGGGCAGGTCTCCTCGTTGTCGGCCTCAGCGCTCTGACCATCATGGAGCTGGGGACACCGCGACGCACGAAGACAAGTGCGCCAGATCGGTTCGAGCAACTGACCATCGGCGTCAGCGTATCGGGCGACACCCTGGAGACGGCTGACCGGCGCGAAGTCCACCGTTTGCAGCATGAAGCACCGGTTCAGCCGATCTCATCCGTCGAACCAACACCGCCGCCGGATGCGACGGCGGCCTTAACTCCAGAAAAGGATCCGGGCACCGTTGGGAGCGCTACAGGCGGCAAGAAGCCCGTTGCCGGGAAGTTGCGGCCTGGATCCAAATACACGGAGCCTGACAAACCCAAGCCTCAATCCACAAATCCCAACAAAGCTGCAAGGGTGGCTCGGCCGAAGCCGATGGGCGAGGCCAGGCCGTGTCGTCCGAATGCATTCGATGGTCTGCTTCAAGCATTGAACCTGCCCGCCCGATGTCAGACCTAGCACAATCGCTTTCGTGCAATGTCGGATTGGCCGGCGCCAAACCGGCGCACCTCGCTCGCACCCCAGGAGGAGCAGAGCGTGTGGTCGAAATCAGGCCGCCTCGCCCGGACGAGCGGTGCGTACCTGATAGATCGCGAGACTGGTGCTACGTATCAATCGCCGCGATCGTTCTAGCGGCGGTGATCGCGTTGGCCGTTATCGCAGGCCTCTACATCTTTCGCAGCACGCTTTCAAACCGGCAGACAATCGAGTCAATCGACGTCAAGGCTCTGGTGGAGCGCATCATCAAAGTCGAATCGGCGGGAATTGCGAATAAAAGGAACAAGCTTTCCAGCGCCACAGGGGCCGGTCAATTTCTCGATGACACCTGGCTCGAAGCCATCCGAAAGCATCGCCGCGATTTGATCAAGGGACGCAGCGATAAAGAACTCCTGGAGCTACGACAGGACGCCGAACTTACGCGGGAGATCATTGCGCGGCTGCTTGAGCAATATGCCAGGACACTGCATAAACGCGGTCTGCCCCTCACGTCCGGTTCGCTTTATCTGGCCTATTTTGCCGGACCGGCTGGCGCCGTGGCTCTGCTGTCCGGCGCCGAACATGCCGACGCCGCATCCGTCATGGCCGCCGCTGACGCGACCGGTCGAACCACCCGCCAGAAACTTGTCAGGGCTAACCCATTCCTCGAGGTACTAACGGTACGCGATCTCAAGAACTGGGCCGATCACAAGATGCGCGGCATCTAGATCGCCCTGTTGCCGAGATCCGGCCATTCGCCGTCATGGAACGACCACCTTGCAGTGCGGTCGCACCCTCCAAGTCAGCTTGCTCCAGGTCAGCTTGCTCCAGGTCAGCTTGCTCCAAGTCAGCTTGCTCCAGGTCGGCTTGTGACCCAACGCGGAGCTCCGGCCGCTCTTGGACTCGCGCCGAAAAGTGCTTACCATCGGGTGAAACTGTCGAGCGCGGGGCCGGCCATGAAGCGACGCGAGTTCATCCGGCTGGTCGGCGGCGTGGCGGCCTCATGGCCGCTGGCAGCGCGGGCACAGCAGCGCATTCCGATCGTGGGCTTTGTCGGATTTGCCAATGCCGACGTCGACGACGTGACGGTCGGCGCTTTTCGCAAGGCGCTGGTTGGGCTCGGCCACGTCGAAGGACGCACCATCATCGTCAATGCGCGCAGCGCCAACGGCGACGTCGCGCGCGGCCACGCCATGATCGACGAACTGGTGGCACTGCCGGTGAATGTATTTCTTTCGCCGGGCCAGGCCGCGGCGCGGGCCATCGTGCGCAAGACGAATATTCCCGTGGTCGCGGTGGCATTGCCGGCGGTGCAGAGCGACCCCGAACTGTTCCAGAGTCTGGCCCGGCCCGGCGGTACCGTGACCGGCTTCTCGGCGTTCGGCGAGGAGATTTCGGCCAAGCGCATCGAAATGCTGAAGGAGATCCTGCCCGGCCTGAAGAAACTCGGCGTGATGCACAACGCCACCGATCCCACCTTCAGCGCCTGGGGTTCGCAGACCATGGCGGATGCGAGGACGGCCGGTATCGAGCCGGTACGCCTCGGGCTCAGTGCGCCGTCCGCCATGCAACTCACCGAGCAGATCAAGAAGCTCGCCGACGACGGCGGCACAGCCATGATCGTCATCCGCGATTTCCTGACGGTGGCCATGATGGCGGACATCTGCCGGATCGCAACCGACCTGCGCATTGCCGTGATCGGCGAGCATGCCGAAATCGCGCGGGCCGGCGCGCTTTTCAGCTATGGCGCCGATCTCGCCGACCTGTTCCGTCGCGCTGCAAGCTATGTCGACAACATTCTCAAGGGCCAGAAGCCGGCGGAGATGCCGATCCAGCTGCCGACGAGGTTCGAGCTGATCGTCAATGTCAGGGTTGCCCGGACGCTCGGGCTCACGTTCCCACCGACAATCCTTGTGCTCGCGGATCAGCTGATCGAGTGAAGCCGCAAAGCAGCCCCCGAGACGCACCTAAGCTGATTGCCGGAGGGACCGAAAGGTCAATTGCACTGCCATGATGCGATGGTGACGGCAAAGTGGTTACGACAAAGGAGCGAAAGTCGTATAGTGCCGTCCATAGATGAGCCAGGGAGGAAATCCATGCGGAAGTCTCCATTCGGTGTCGCCGTCGCGGCTCTTATGCTTTCTACGTCTCAGCCGCTGGTCGCCGCGCAAGACGACGTGGACCAGCAGCTCGGCAACGTGAACTTCAAAACCTCTTGCAACGATGTTGCGCAGCGTCGCTTCGATCGCGCGATGCGCTATCAGCACTCGTTCTGGTACAGCAATGCCAAGGAGATCTTCGAGGAGGCCATCAAGGCTGATGCGACATGCGCCATGGCCTATTGGGGCATCGCGCTCACGATGATGGACAATCCGCACGCCGCAATTCCGCGGCCTAATCTTGCGCCCGGCCTCGCCGCGATCACCAAAGCCAGGGAGATCGGAGCCAAGACCGAGCGCGAACGCGACTATATCGATGCGATGATGGTGATGTACGCGGACCACGAAACGATCCCCCACGCCCAGCGCATGCGCGCGCTGCGCGACAAACAGGCCGACATCGCAGCGAAATATCCAGACGATGACGAGGCTCAGATTGCCTACGCCATCACGCTGAACACGTCGGCGGATTTGAAAGACAAGACCTACGCGCAGCAGACCAAGGGCGCCGCAATCCTGGAGCCGATGTCCGTACGGCTGCCGCAGCATCCGGGCGTGACGCACTACCTGATCCACCTCTACGACTATCCGGCGACCGCGCAAAAAGGCCTCGACGCCGCCAACCGCTACGCCAAGATCGCGCCGGCCGCGCCGCACGCCCAGCACATGCCGTCGCACATCTACACCCGCGTCGGCTATTGGAAGGAATCGATCGCCTCCAACGCCGCCTCCGTGAAAGCCGCGAAGGCCGAGAAGTCGGTGGGCAATTACCTGCACGCGCAGGATTACATGGTTTATGCCCACCTTCAGCTCGCCCAGGACCAGCAGGCGCGCGCCGTCATCGACGACATGATCAAAGAGACCGACTTCAAGGCGACGGTCGCAGCGGCCGACTACGCGCTGGCCGCCTCGCCTGCGCGCTATGCGATCGACCGCGGCGACTGGGACGCCGCCGCGCAACTATCTGTCAGGCCGAGCAACCTGCACTTCGCGACGGCGATCTCGCATTTCGCGCGCGCGCTCGGTGCGGCGCGCTCCGGCAAGCCGGAAGCGGCCAAGGCCGATGTCCAGAAGCTCGCGGAATTGCGCGACAAGTTGCGCGACGCCAAGGACAATTATTGGTCGCAGATCGTCGACATCCAGCATCAGGTCGCCGTTGCCTGGGTGCTTCACGCGGAGGGCAAGTACGACGAGGCTCTCAAGGCCATGAGTGCGGCAGCGGACGCCGAGGACCTGACCGAGAAGCATGTGGTCACGCCAGGTCCGATGGCGCCGGCGCGCGAGCTCTACGGCTTCATGCTGCTCGATCGCGGCATGGCCAAGGAGGCGCTTGTGGCATTCGAGGCCACCAAGGCCAAGGAGCCGAACCGCTTCCAGGGCTACGCCGGCGCAGCCAAGGCAGCCGACACGCTCGGTGACAAGGCCGCAGCGCGACAGAACTATCAGCAACTCATGGCGCTCGCGGCGAACGCCGACACGGAGCGGCGCGAGGTAGCGGCGGCAAAGACCTATCTCGCCAGCAACTAGAGCATGATCCGGGAAAGTGGGCACCGGTTTTGCGAGAAGATCATGCCCAAACAAAAGATGGAGCCGGGTGACGATTCGAAGAAAAGTCATCCTGCTCTAGCGACCAGAACGGTGGTGCAATGAGAAGGGTAGCTATCGCCGTCGCAGCAGCCTCGCTGGGGTGCGTACTCGCGGCGGCGTTGGCGTGGTTCGGTCTGCCACGGCACGCGGCGGCAACTGCGACCGCGCCGGTATGGACCGAGGTGGCTTGGCCCTTCCCCATCGACCAGTGGGGGAAGGGCAAGGCGTTCCGCTGCAAGGCGGCCGACTGCGGCGCCGAGGTGAACCTCTATCTGCGTGCCAAGATCGGGTTTTGCAATTGCACGACCGGCGTCGCCGATGACGAAGATCTGGATCGCATGGGAGATCTTGTTCTCGTCGGCGACGTTGCGCCGCTCGGCGCCGGTCGTCCGGTCAACATTGCGTGGATGAAGGGTCGCAGCCGCGCCTACACGCTCAACACGCGCAATCCGCCCGGCAAAACGGCGATATCGGTGGTTTTCAACGAACGCTGCGACATGATCGCCGCAACCGCCGTGCTCGGCAACGACCGGCCGGCGGCGACCGAGCCCAGCGTGATCGAGTTCCTCAACGGCGATAGGGTGATGCGCTGGGCTGAGATCACGCTCGGCCTCTGATGCGAGTGCAGGCAAGACTGTCCAAACGGGATGGAGACGGCAAATGGACATTCGCGCCGCACTGAAGGAGCTGTGTGAAGCCTTCAACGCGCACGATCTCGATCGCATCATGGCATGCTTTTCTGACGATTGTGTGCTGGAGATGCCGAGGGGAAGCAGCCCGTGGGGCTCCCGTTTCGAGGGCAAACAGAATGTACGGGAAGCGCTGGCAACGCGCTTTGAAGGCTTGCCCGACGTCCACTACGGCAACCCTGCGCATTTTGTGGACGCGGCTGCCGACACCGGCATCTCAAAATGGACCCTCACGGGCACCACCCGCGAGGGCGCGCGAAAGGAAGTCCAGGGTTGTGACTTCTATACGTTCCGCGACGGCAAGGTGATCCGCAAGGATTCGTACTGGAAAATCGTTGATTGAGAGTACGGTTTGGGCGCTTTTCGGACCTCATGCGGCGTGCGCAGGATGCCCCGAAGGGGGTTCCCCTTCCATGTTATTTGGCAATGTGAGCAATTTTGACCAGCGAGTCGGTGTTGCGACGCGGCATGATGCTATCGTCACCCCACATCGGAAGATCAGGCAGATGACATGGGCCCGCGAGCTTATGGAAAATAACTCCGTCGAAACCACACGCTACACGATGGCGGAGCTTTACGAACTGCGCCGGCTACTTATCAGGCACTCGCGCTCCATGCCGCCCGGGCCCGCCCGCAATGAGCACCGGCAGATAGCGGCTTCGATGCGCTCGCTCGCCTGCGACAAAAAGTGGCTGGCCGCCCATACCGTGGATGGCCATAAGTAGGGCCGCCTCGGACGTAGTTACATTCCGGACCGCTACGGCCAAAACGGCTAAGGTAGATGTCCTGCCGCGGGACCAAACCGGACATGGCCAACAACACCAATCAGGCTGCCTTTGATCCCAAGGCGTTTCTCGCCGTCGTGGGCGAGGGCAAAACTATCCTTGAATTTCAAAAGGATCAGGTGGTCTTCGCCCAGGGCGACACGGCAGACACCGTCTTTTATGTTCAAAGCGGCCGGGTCAAGGTTGTTGTCATATCCGAGCAAGGCAAAGAGGCGGTGGTCGGGATTTTTGGACCCGGCCAGTTCTTTGGCGAAGGCTGCATGAACGGCCATTCGGTGCGGATCGCGACCACGACCGCGATGGAAGACTGCCTGGTTACCGCTATCACGAAGGCCGCGATGCTCGCGGCCCTTCACGATCAACCGAAGTTTTCCGAGATGTTCATGGCCTATCTGTTGACCCGCAACAGCCGCATTGAGGAAGATCTGATCGATCAGCTCTTCAACTCCAGCGAAAAGCGGTTGGCGCGCCTGCTGCTTCTGCTGGCGAATTTCGGCAAGGAAGGCAGTCCCCAGCCGATCATTCCAAATATCAGCCAGGAGACCCTGGCCGAGATGATCGGCACCACCCGGTCCCGGGTGAGCTTCTTCATGAACAAATTCCGCAAGCTCGGCTTCATCAGCTACAACGGAAAAATTGAGGTCAATAGTTCATTGTTGAATGCGGTCCTGTACGACAAACCCGAGATCAAGCGCGAACCGTAACGATCGAGCGCGTCGCTTCCACGGACCTCTTCACGCCCCTGAATACGTCACGACAAGTGCGGCAACGGCCAGAACGCAGCTCACGATGAGCACCAGGAGAACCGGTCTGCCCAACAGCCCCCCTCTTGCCTCCACCGCCGTCTCGACTATTTGCTTTCCATCTTTATGCATTGAACTCTCCTGTGGGCGGACCAACCGCCGCCCCTCCCACGAGTTCCAGAACCTTTCGGAACGTTCAACGTTGCCGGATTTCTGGTCCCTATAATTGGAAGTGAGCAAAAGAGAACAGCGCCGCCGCCCCGAATGTGATCGGCTTGAATCCGAACGTCGCTGTCCGCAACGGCGACGTTTCCCAAGCGTGGCCCCGGCGCGGAGCAGCCCCCAAGCCCAAGCGCCGGGGCCATTCTGTCCAAATTCACCACGTTCGACCGTGAACGCGAAACGACGTCGCGCCGCGATGCGGCTTCGTTGATTTCTGGTGATCGCAATGGCGATGTGATCGGCCGGCGCGCCGCGATGAGAGCGGCCCCAGCCCGGGGCTGGATTCCTGCTGGGGCCGGTCTTTGAGAACCGGGCGCAGCCGAATGGCGCACCCGTCCTCTGCAAATGTCAGCACATCCCGTTCTTTGGCGCTGTTCAATTTTGACCACTATGCGAAACATGCCGGGTCCTGATTGGGACGGCCCCGACGCGACGTTTGCGCATCGCTATTTTGGAAGGCGCTCCAAGTCATTAACTTTCGGAATGTGAGCAAAATGGAGCAGACGGGGGACCGGGGGAGTGCCAAGCTGGTTCCATCACCGGCCCGCTTCGGTATCTACCGGTGACTGAGAGTTCTGGAACGCTCCCGCCCAATGCAGGGAAGCATCATGACTTCATCCCAACAATTTCTGATCGCGATCGAGCGCCCGCGCTGTCTGCACTGCCAGGCGCGGATGATGCTGGAGCGCGTTTCGCCGGGGCCGATCGGCTTCCAGCACCGGCTGTTCGAATGCCCAAAATGCGATCACGTGCAGACAAGCGTCATTGTGTCGGATCCCTTGAAGTCGAAGGTGGTCGGATGGCTCGGGGGAGAACTCAGAACACCGAACTGAGGTAACGTCCATGCTCCAAAGACAAAGCCAGGGTCCACAATGCACGGCTTGCGGTTCTCCGATGAAGTTGACCGCTATCGAACCGAGCGATACGGGCCAGGACCTGCGAACGTTTACTTGCCCGCATTGCAGGAGGATTCAACGGCACATCATCGAAAGCGCGGTGACTGATGCATGGTTGGATCGTGGCGGATTGGTGGCCTGATGTATCGGCGCCACGAGTGCATCGCCAAAGCGTCAACCTGTCGTGAGAACGCGCACGAGGATCCAACATGTCATGACTACTGGATCGACCAGGCAATCGTATGGCATCAACGCGCCATCGACGCCCGTCGCGAATACGTGGCCACTCACGAAGTTCATGATGGGCACGTGATACCGAAGTAGCCGCGTTGGATTGGCTACCACCCGTGCGATAGAGCATTGACCATGCAAAAGTTCTTTTTTGATATGAAAGACGGCGTCCCGATGCGAGACCGCATCGGCATCGAGTTCAACACGAATGCCGAAGCGATCAGGCACTGCAAGGAGATCGCGCAGGACTTCCGCGACAACAGCCTGCGGGACGACCAGGACCTTGAGATATTGGTTGTCAGCGAAAGCGGAAAAGAGATTTATCGCGAGTTCGTTCACCGCGAACCGGAATAAGGGCGCCAGGACCGACTGCCCCTGCCCGCCTTAAACAGATTGGTCCAATGATGATGACTAACTCAACTCTTGAGTTCGAGCGCTTGCTGGGCAAGGCCGCGCTCGCATTGTGGCCGGACCTCCCTCGCGACGTGCAAGAGAACCTGTTCGAAACCGCTGTGGCCGGTGACATTGGAATGGGAAAACATTTGGCGTCGTACCTGCACGACCACCATCCGAAAACGGCTCATCCCGCGACGCCGACGCAGTTAGCGCAATGAGGGTGTCACGGGCCCTACGAGGCCAAGGCTGCGATTCCGGCAGCAATCCGATTTCTGCCCGGTGTGGTTAGGCGCAACTTGCCAGCGATATCGGCCATGTAGCCTAACGCGATCAATCGGGCGCTGTGTTCGGCAGGGATGACCGCCGGACGGTCATTTACGGCGGTATGGCCAACCGCAAGCAGCGATGCGAATTCTTGATGGGTCAGCATTGTCGCCTCCAGGTCATGGTCTGAGTATGGCCTGCTTCGGCAACACCGCATGGTCAATTTAGCTCAGTCGGAAAAAATTGAATCCGAAAAGATTGAATCCGTCAGTCCCCATTTGAAGCGCGAAGTTCTAAGCGCCCATGTCCGAGTCTGCTCCTAGGACCGAACCCGGGCACTTCACATCGCCGGGGACAACTTATGGATCGCAAAGAAGCCGCACATAAGCCTGACTGGAGGCAAAGCCTGTGGGGTGGAGGATTCGCCATGGCTTCCAGATTCGTAATCGGTGACAAGGTCCATCAAGCATTCAGCAACCACGCCGAGGGAACGGTCGTTGCGGTATTCAAGGATCAGGCCGGTGGACTCCGGTAAGCGGTTGAAATGTTCGGCCACCGCACCATTCAGATCGCAAGCGAAGGCAGCTTGGTCGCCCGCGACGATTGAGTCGTCCAACTGACCCGGCTTTGGGACGGCTATAAGTCGGCGATGCGCTGATCAATGCCGCTCGGTCTGGGAAATCAATCCGGCCTTTGTCAGGGGATTCCAGGAACCATAGCCATAACGCTCTGTTGGTTTCGAGCAATCCGACCAGGTCCCCTCTTCGACCTTTCGGCTGGGCAGCGTGGACTACGGCCATAGAGTTATGGCGAGGTCGGGCGGAGAAATCCGGCAACCTTGGTAACCCGTACGCTGAATAGGTGCTGCAGCATCGTCCCCAGCCGATTCAAAATCCGTTGAGAAGCAGGAAAATACGAAGCTGCGCCTACTCTTGCAATCGAGGCACATGATGGAACAGGTTTATCATATCGATGACGATGTCCTCCGCCAGGTTGACGCACCGCAGGGCTGCGATGTCGTCGAGCAGAGTAATGTCTACACAGCTCTGACAGAGCACGGTTTGGACAATTCAATCCCTGCCCTTGACGTATTGAACAGAGCTGGCGGCGTCGACCCGGAGGATTGAACAAGGCTTGCGAGGTCGAAAGAGGCAACCATGAAAATCGCGCGTCCACCGCCGAGCTGTACCCATTTCCAAACCACGGAGCTGCCGTGCGCCACATGCGGCAGGCCGATGAAGCTGACCCTCATCGAACCAGGCGGCTCCCACATCGAACTGCGCACGTTCGAATGCGCGGGGTGCGACACAGGCGCCAGCTTTTTGATGGCTGTTTAGGCGGCGTCAACGCGTGGCCACTTCAACCCGACGGCCAAATCGCCAAAGGTCCCGCCCGGCTTAGTCGCGGATCATTGCGATCAGCTTGAAGTCCTTGTCGAGCTTGATGTCATACTGCCCATCCCTGCATTTGGCGTCATCGACTTCAAAATAGCCGCTGGCCTCGGTTTCCTTTTCCATCTTGCCGCCCGTGCAGCCAAGGCCTTCCAGGACAACCTTGATTTTCTCGGCCTCGGCCGGTGTCACGGGGGTGTCAGCAAGCGCGAAAGTGCTGCTTGCAAGCGCAGCAGCGAACGCCGTCAAGAAGAGCTTCATCGGTGCATTCTCCAATTGCGCAAACGAAACCAGCCTGCCCCAGGTTTGTTCCAACAACCGAAGGCGTCAGGAGGAACCCGCTTTCTCACGATGCTGCGTGCGTGTTATCGTCCAAAAAAACCAGCCTGAAAGGGAGCAAGTTAATGCGCGGACGGCGTGTAGTGATGGATTCATGACGACGTTCGGTATGTGCAGCCATCTCCTTGCACCTTGTCAGGGCTGCCTACTCCGGCAAGCTCTTATCGCTGCACGGCCGGCGGCTTCTGCACCGTCGGTGCGGCGGCAGCCAGAATGTCCGCCCGTACACCGGTCCGCGGCGGATAGATCCGCTGCTGGTTGATAATCTGCTTGGTCGATTTGGCGACGGCGCCGGAGGCGTGCAGCTGGCGATCCCATCCGACGGTGTGCAGCGCGCCCCAGGCTCCGAGGTCGAGCACGGTGACATACCAATCGATGTCAAGCGGAAGCATCGGCTGCCCAAGCAAATCGGCGACAACGTTGTTTCCGGCAAAGCGGCCCATCGGTCGTGCGAACTGGCAGGACATCACGGTGGAATGCTCGCCATCCACGACGCAGGAAGCCACATCGCCGGCGGCAAAGATGTTTGTCGCACCGGTGAGGCGCATGAACTGATCCACGTGGAGGCGGCCAAGCCGATCGCGCTCGACGTCAATTGTTTGCGCCACCGGGCTTGCCCTCATCCCCCCGCACCACACCACCGTCCGCGCCGGGATGATCTCGCCGGAGCTCAGCGTGACGGTATTCGCATCGATCGCCGTGACCCTTGCGTTGAGCCGCGTTTCCACACCGAGCGCCGCCAGCGCTTCACTGACGATCGGGCGCGCTTGTTCTCCGAGTGTCACGCCAATAACGGGATTGGGATCGACGAGAATAATACGTCGCTCGCCGGAGAGGCCGGCCTTTTCAAGCTTGCCTGGCATCTCGGTCGCGACTTCGATGCCGGTGAAGCCGGCGCCGACGATGACCACCGTGGCGCGGCCTTCGGCATCCGCCTGCTTGCCCAACGCGGCGAGGTGCGCCTCGAGCCGGACGGCCGCCGCATAACTGTCCACGTCGAAGCCGTAGGCCGCCAGCCCCGGTATAGCGGGACGCGCGAGCTGGCTGCCGAGCGTCAGCACCAGCCGATCGTATTCGATGACCTCGCTGCCGCTATTCGTGGTGACGCTCACGTGCTGCTTGACGGGATCGACCGCCCGCACCTCGGCAACCCTGTGATCGACGCCGACCGGGTCGAGCAATTCGGCGAACGGTATCGCCGCCTCGCCGATGTCGACCTCGTAATTGCGAACCCTGATGTTGTGGTAGGGGTTGCGGTCGACGACCAGTATCTCGACATCCGCCGCCGGCGCGCCGATCTCGTCGCGCTTGCGCGCAGCACCCAGGGCGGCCCACAGCCCCGCAAATCCAGCACCAAGGACAACAATGCGCGGCATATGATTTTCCCGAACGTTCGGCGGGAGCTAATCGTGTGAGAGAAGCGGAATCAAGTGTGTTGGGCCAAATCCCGTCAGTTCGGCGACTCCGCTTGCCGCTCATTCCCGTTTCATATTGGCCGCCAAAACCACCTTCCTCCATTTCTTGACCTAGTCCGAGATTAGTTTGGCGAAGTCGGAGGGGATCCGCTAAGAGCCGTGCCGCCCAGACTGGCAAGCTTCACCTGCAAATCCAAATTGGCTTGAGTGATACCTGGTTGAGGGGCAGCAGCCGATTACCGCATGCTGAGGCTGGGCTACGCGGTTTTGACTTCCGCGTACCGCGGCAAACTGTTAAGATCCAGGTCGAACCTGCCCACGGAAGTCGACGAAGCCGATCACGCCACTTTATGTGAAGTGATGCGCAATGGTTCCGAAAACCCAATACGCAAAGAGCGGTGATGTTCGCATCGCCTATCAGGTCGTCGGCGAAGGGCCGTTCGACCTCGTGTTCGTTCCTGGTTTCATTTCGAACCTCGACGTCGCCTGGGAGGAGCCATATCGGGCGCGGGTTTGGACCCGCTTGGCGGCCTTCGCCCGCCTGATCATGTTCGACAAGCGCGGCACCGGGCTTTCCGACAGAACAGTTGGTGTGCCAACCCTCGAAGAGCGCATGGACGATGTTCGCGCGGTCATGGATGCCGCGGGCTCGCAACAGGCCGCCCTGTTCGGCATCTCCGAAGGTAGCGCGATGTCAGTCTTGTTCGCGGCAACCTACCCGGAGCGTACCCGAGCGTTGGTCCTGTACGGCACCTATGGCCACTTCCTCTCGTGGGTGATACCCCCGGACAGGATAGATGCCGCACTGGCTCGCTTGGAGAAAAATTGGGGCACCGGCGAGAGCCTCCGTTTATTCGCTCCCAGTGTGGCATCAGACGAGACGTTCAAGCTGTCATGGGCGCGTTTTGAACGCCTGGGTGCAAGCCCCTCCGCAGTTGTCGCGCTTATGCGAATGAACAGCGAAATCGATGTTCGTCCAATCCTTCCGTCGATCCGAGTGCCGACGTTCATTATTCATCGACAAGGGGACGTTCGCGTCAACGTTGAAGCGGGGCGGTTCATGGCCCGGCAAATCCCAAACGCGAAATATCTCGAGCTGCCCGGCAGCGATCACATGTTGTGGACCGGCGCAACAGAACGGATATTGGATGAGGTTGAAGAGTTTCTGACAGGCTCGCGGTCCGCAATCGAATCTGATCGCGTGCTCGCGACGGTTCTGTTCACTGACATTGTGAACTCAACCAAGCGTGCCGAGACGATCGGAGATCGTGCATGGCACGACGTGCTGGATCGGCACAACGCGCTCGTGCGGCGGGAGATTTCGCGACATCGAGGGCATGAGGTGAGATCAATGGGAGACGGCTTCCTGGCAACCTTTGATGGGCCGGCTCGGTCAATCCGGTGCGCTCTGGCGATCAATGAAGGCGTTGAAGCTCTTGGGCTGCAGGTAAGGGCCGGCCTTCACACCGGCGAGGTCGAGATGGCCGATGATGACCTGAGCGGCATTGCGGTGCACATTGCATCGCGTGTCGCGACGATGGCAAAGCCCGGGCAGGTTCTGGTGTCGAATACAGTCCGTGACCTTGTCGCCGGATCAAACATCAGGTTTCATGACGAAGGTAGTCATTCCCTAAAAGGCATCTCAGAAACGGTCAGATTGTTCGCGGCCGAACGTTAGTAGTGCAAAGCGGCTGCGGCTATATCGAAGACTTTACCCGGGCGCGCGTTCCACTGCGTGACGTAGCCAGACCATTCCGCCCTCAAGCGTCTCGCAGTGAGTCAACCGCAACGCCTGCCCGGCACCGGGACGTTCGCCCTCCGGGCCGCTGTAGTCAACAATGCTTTGCGTGCCGGCAACTCCATCTACCGCGGGGAAAATCAGTGTGCTGAACTCATCGATAAGCTTGTGCTTGAGGAATGCACCATTGATCTTGCCACCGCCTTCGAGTAGTAGCTTCCTCGCGCCGAAAAGGGAGGCCAGCTGCTCCATCGCCCGTGACAGCTCATCGCCTTTTGTGCCGGCGAAGACATATGAAACACCATCTTCGCGAAGTTCGGCGAGGTAGGCGTCAGAAACCTGCTCACCGAGTACCGCAACGACGTGGTCGCCGCCGACATTGTCCTTGCCGTAATGAACATGGCCCGATGGGTCGATAGCGACGGCGAGCTTGCGGCCATGGCGTTCGGCGACATGCGCTTCACGCGGCACCTTCGACGCTTCGGCAATGCTCCGTTCGGTTCCTTTGGCCATTTCACTCATGGTCTTGCGGCCAACGATCCACCCATCAGCCTCGAAGCGTTCATGCATTTTTTCGTGGTACGCGCGCAAAACATCCCACGAAATGCCCGGGGCCGCCCGAGTGAACCGGCTGGGATGAAGGCGTCCATCAATCGACGTGCTCATGTGGCAGATGATGTAGGGTCGCATGAATCGCTTTCTTGTTGAAGGGCACTAACGCCGAGATAAATATAGCCGGTTATGTTCGCGCTCCCATCGAGGCCTGCAGGGCCGCTTTTATTGCGCACGCTCAATCCGAACAGTGACGGATCCGGGTCGGTCGAACATCGAAACGTCGCCGGCCACTTGTCCAAGGATGATAATCCCCGGCTGAGGAACCTGACCATCGCTATAGTAGATGACGAAGTGATCCGAAGTCCAAAGCCCAAGCGTTCCCTTCGAGAAACGTGTTTGGCGCACCGACTCCTGTAGTGGCGCAGGCAGATTGCCGGTCTTTTCCTGGCGCAGGTGATCGCGCATCTGGATCGTAACCGGCAACATGCGGACGAGCGACCTGGCCGCGTCGTTGTCGGCCAGATCGGCAGTCACTTGGCCCCATTCAGAGGAAATCAGAATGCGCTCCATTGCCATGAGAGGTTCTGTCAGTCCGAGGATGGTGACGATCGTTGCCAGCGTCGCCACGAACATGGGGTGTGCTCCTGTGATCATCGGCGGCTCCTCCGCTTGGTTGGCGCTTCCCGGGCCACGAGATACCGCTCAAAGAACGCCTGAAGCTTCTCCCACGGAATGAGTTTCACGCGGTCATAAAGATCAACGTGCCCGGCACCGCTATTTGCTGTATTGCGTGTCACTCACCTTTTCCATCCAATCGACATTCTTGCCGTTGAGAGCTTCCTGAACCGCAATATGCGTCATAGCGGTGTTGGGCGTCGCGCCATGCCAGTGTTTCTCACCGGGCGGAAACCACACTACGTCACCTGGCCGGACTTCCTCGATCGGGCTGCCTTCGGTTTGGACCCAGCCGAGACCAGCCGTAATGATGAGGGTTTGGCCAAGCGGATGCGTATGCCATGCGGTACGCGCGCCGGGCTCGAACGTCACGCTACCGGCGTTCAACCGCATCGGATCACCGACTTGAAAAACCGGTTCGACGCGGACCGAACCGCTGAAGTAATCCTGCGCTCCCCTTGTCGATGGGCGCGAACCATTGCGTTCAATCTTCATTGCCGTTTTCCTTTCCATCGCTTGCTGCATTGGCTGCTGGGCAAGGGCGGGCCGATATCCGACCAGCACTGCCAACCCGCCGACGATGCGAAGCAGATGCCTGCGCGTTACCTCCAAGCCAGTTGAATTCCGCTCCATTGCTCATCCCCGCTCAGCCACGCGAATACGCGTCGTTTCGTCCACGAACATAAGACGTGCGCGTCTTTCGACTAGCCGCTATAATCCGAAAGGACTTATGATGAGGAGCGATAAATGCAGCGCGGCTACCTCGATGACCTTCTGGCCTTTTCGGTCGTTGGCAGAGAACGCAGCTTCACGAGGGCCGCCGCGCAGTTGGGCGTGTCGCAATCCTCTCTCAGCCATACCATTCGCGAGCTTGAGGCGCGCCTTGGCGTGCGGCTTCTCACTCGCACCACCCGCAGTGTAGCCCCGACGGAGGCAGGTGAGCGCCTGCTGAAAACCATTGGTCCCCGCTTCGAAGAGATCGACGCTGAGCTCTCGGCGGTGCGTGAGTTGCGTGAAAAGCCGGCCGGCACCGTCCGGATCACCGCGACAGAATATGCCGCCGACGCGATCCTGTTGCCAAAACTCGCTACGCTTTTACCGAAGTATCCCGATATCAAAGTGGAGATCGTTGTTGACTACGGCTTAAGCAATATCGTTGCCGATG
Source organism: Bradyrhizobium sp. AUGA SZCCT0431 (assembly GCF_018131065.1). NCBI lineage: Bacteria > Pseudomonadati > Pseudomonadota > Alphaproteobacteria > Hyphomicrobiales > Nitrobacteraceae > Bradyrhizobium > Bradyrhizobium sp. AUGA SZCCT0431. The sequence goes on from NZ_JAFCLR010000011.1 coordinate 188,560, forward strand.
GTTACGATGCTGGCATACGAAGCGGCGAGCAGGTTGCCAAGGACATGATCGCGGTGCGCATCGGGCCTGATTTGCGCATGGCGGTCGTCGGAACGCCGTCTTACTTCCGCAAGCGGCCCGAGCCGAAGAAACCGCAGGATCTCATCAGCCACAATTGCATCAATCTGCGTCTTCCTTCACATGGCGGGTTATACGCATGGGAGTTTGAAAAAGGCGGCCGCGAACTGAAAGTGCGCGCGGACGGCCAGGTGACCTGCAACGGGGCGATCCAAATGCTGAATGCCGCTCTGGCGGGGCACGGCCTGGCCTACATTCCGGAAGAGATGGCGGAGCCGCATCTGGCGAAACGCCGCTTGAAGCGCGTCCTTGGCGATTGGTGCCAGCCGTATTCGGGTTATCACCTGTTCTATCCCAGCCGCCGACAGTCTTCCGCAGCCTTCAACCTTGTGGTGGATGCGTTACGGCACCGAAGCTGAGCCGCAAGCCATCGCTTCTTACTTCGCTTGGCTGCCGAGCACGACCGGGTCCACCGGGATCAACTTCAGCGATTTGACCATCTTCTCGACGGTCGCCTTGTACTTCAGGAAGTGAGGTGCTTGCAGGTGAGCAAGATAAGCTTCGCGGTCCCGGTAAATCTCGAACACCGTGATCTGGCTCGGATTTTCCTTGTTGGAAACCGAGTAGAGAGTGAGCACGCCCGGCTCCAGCCGAATGGCGGCTTCGATCTGTTCGGCCACGGCAGATTTGTAGCTATCGAGCTGGGCCGGATCGACGACGATTTCGGCGATCTGGATATGTTGCTTTGATTTTTCCTCACTCATGGCGGGCGCTCCCGACAGCACCAACAGCAGGGCCGTCACACCAAAGATCATGGATTGCTTGACGCTCATTGTTCACCCCTCCCACGCGCTTCACTCATGACCGTTTGATGGTGGCACTTATCGCGCCTCGCACAGAGAGAGCTTCCACTCCCGCCTTGACCTTGCCAATAACGATCAGGCCGGGTGCCGGAATGCGCTCTCCATCATGGCGATAGAAGATCGCCACGTCCGGCCCGGGAGGCCAATAGCCGATGGTCCCCACCGCGTAATCATGTGTGCGCTTGCCTCGTTCGGAAATCGCCCTTGGCAACGCTGCAAACTTCTCGCGCCGGAAAAGATCGTTCATGGAAAGCGTGAGCGGCAACAGGGACGCGAAATCCCGCGCCGCGTCGCTGTCGGCCAGGGTTGCCTCAATCGACGTGTCGCCAATGATGATGCGCACGCAGGCTTCTGCGCCTCTATCTTTGCTCATCGCACCTCCGGTGCACCCTCAACGATATAGACACGGGATTTCGCCGATTGAAGACGGATCGGCCTGATCGCACGATAGGCCGGCGAGTCATACCAGGCTTGTGCCTGTGCCATGCTGTCGAAGGCGATCATGACAATGCGTTTGGGCTGATCGCCTTCCAGGGACGCGGTTTGTCCGCCGCGCACGATATAGCGGCCAGTGAACGGCGCAAACGTCGCTTCTACCTGCTGGCTGTAGGGTTTGATGCCTTCCGGATCGCTGAGCTCGAATTCGGAAATGTAAAAGGCAGGTCGCTTGGGCTGGCTTTGCGTTTGAGCAAAGACCGCTCCGAATGCGCCGATCGCTACGGAAGCGACGGCCGCAAGCAGCGCAGTTGTTCTCGTTTTCATGTCAGCTCTCTTGCAACGCGTCAGCGCGCTCGCTTTTCAAACACGTCCTTGGCCACCGGCATCGCGGAGAACACGTTGGGCCAGCCCGCATAAAAGGCGAGATGCGTCATGGCTTCTGCGATCTCGGCCTGTGTCAGCCCGTTGTTCATCCCGATCGTGACGTGGCCGGTGAGCTGAGCGACCTGCCCGGAGGCAACCAGCGAGCTGATCGTGACAAGGCTCCGGTCGCGCGGCGCAAGCCCCGGCCGCAGCCAGAGATCGCGGAAGAGGACATCGGTCGTGTACTGCGTAACACCCGGGAAGACCGCGCCATAAAGCTCGCCAACGCGTTTCGCGCGATCCGCTTCGGCAGCTTCGTTGAGGGCAAGCAGTTTTGGCATTGCCGGGGAAAGCTGCTCTGTTGCGATTTTCCGAACGGCGAACACTTCCCTGGCGACCGCGACCGCCTGCATCGCGTTGCCCCAGCCCGCGTAGAATGCCAGATGGGTCACGATTTCGGAGATTTCGGATGGCTTGACGCCGTTATCGAGCGCGAAGCTGAGATACTCCGGCACCTCGGCGGTTTGATTGCGCGCAATCAGTGCGGCAAGCGTTGCGATACTGCGATCACGGACGCTGAGGCCGGGACGCTTCCACAAATCGCCGAATAGCGTTTCCTGTCGGTATTTTTCAAGCGCTGGCGCTACAGAAGCCACATCAGCACGCGCTTTGGTCGGGTCAGCTACTGCCATGGATGACGCAAATAAGGACAGTGACGCAAGTGTCATGGCAAGAACCTTCATATGATCTCCTGTGGTTGTCGGGATTTCGTGCGGTCTCGCACGATGAATTACGAAGAAGTATGGCGGCGGCCCGCCGCGCAGAGAACAACCATCGCGCGGGCGGTATATTGGCTCGAGGCCTTTCCGCGGGAATGCCTTCTAACGAGGCGATGGCTGTGTGCTGAAGCATGGGCGTGCTGAAGCATGGGCCCCAATCTAGGGCATCCGACACCATGCGATTAGCCTGCTAAATGTGTATGGACTTATCGGTTCAGCGCAATAATCGGCATGGATTGAGGATGCCTGTCTCTCTGTTCCTTCGCGCAGCGAACTGAGTCGTCCCGTGCGCAACAACGATATGGATGCGGCGGGTGCGACAAATCAACCCGACTGGCAAATAATTTCTGATCTTCAGAAATGATGTCAAGCCCAAGAATAAAAAATATTTCGCTTTTCCCGAAAACAAAATCAGGGCATATCTATCGCCATCCTGTCCCGCTCAGAGGGGCGTTGGCCAACGTCACAACGAGGGACAGGTCGCGGTGGACGCAAGGGTTGCGACTGACGAGCGCAGCTTGAGCGTACGGTAAAGACGCGTGGTCCTGACGCCCCGTATGCTGGCGTCAAGTTGCGCAAGGGCTCACGCCCTGCGCGGCGACGGTGACAACGAGCACGGCCCGACCGGGGAGATCGCGTTATAAGCCGTAAAGCCACTGCGCAGGGAATGTCGGAGTGCCTCCGCTGCCCTGTATGCTCGTGTGCAGCTTTCTTTGCACTATTCGCACACGAGACCGCGGGTGCAGCGCGCACCCGGCATTCCCTGCGCCCTCTGATTTTTCGAGGGCGGGAAGATTCTCAAAACCTCGGGCGCAATGCGTCGCGAGAATGCGAAACTATATCCACGTCGTCCCGGCCTTGAGCCGGGACCCATACGCCGCGGCCCATCGGTGAGATCGCCGGCGTTAGTGACCTTCTGCAAACAACGACCGCCGCGGAGTATGGGTCCCCCGATGCGCAATTGCGCATCTGAGCTCAAGGCCGGGACGACACAGGACAATATGACAGAACGGCATTCTGTTCGCCCAAGCCCTTGACCAATGGCGGATTCATCGGTTGAGATGCAACCATGTTCCGGGGCAAATCCATCCTGCTGATCCTTGCGCTCACGGCGCCGTCGCTGGCGTCGGCGCAGACGATCAGCTTTGGCGAGGGGGCCGCCATTCTCGGCAAGAGCTGCGCCCCCGACATCACCGCCAATTGCCGCGGCGTCAATATCGACTCCACCCGCCTGAAGGAGTGTCTCTATCGCAACCAGGACGTGATGTCGGCGGCGTGCAAGACCGATTATCCCCGGGCGTTCGATGCGATCCAGAAACGCATCGCGGCGCGCGCCACCGTCGGGCGGGAATGCGAGTTCGAAGTCGTCAAGAAGTGTGGCGGCAAGGGACGCGAGGTCTTCAAGTCCCTGGCTTGCCTGCTGGCGTTGCCAACCGTGAGCGCGCGATGCACCAAGTCCATCGCCGACGTCGGCTACCGGGCGCAGGACGACGTCGCAACCAGGCTCAGCGGGCTGGAAACACCGCTGGAGCTGGATATCCCCGCGCTGCGCCAGCAGGTCCTCGAGCGCTCGAAACAGAGGGGCAAGAACGAGCCGCCGCCGAACAAGCGGCCGCCGATCGCGCCCGAACTGAACAAGCTGCCGAGCTTCAATGTCGACATCCAGTTCGACACCGACACCCCGATCGTGCGGCCGGAATCCTATCAGACCATCGGACGGCTGGCCGACACGCTGGTCAACTCCGCACTGCTGAACTACACGTTCCTGATCGTCGGCCATGTCGAATCGACCGGCCGGCGCGACCACAACGTCTTCCTCAGCCAGCGGCGCGCCGACGCGATCCGCGATATCCTGGTCAACACCTTCAAGATCTCGGCGAAGCGGCTGCAGTCGGTCGGCCTGGGCGAGGAGCAACTGCTCGATCCCGCCCGTCCCAACGGAGCCGTCAATGCGCAGACGCAGATCATGACGCTGGCGAAAGTGCCCGAGCAGGCCGAGCCGGCCGCGGCGGCAAAAGGCGCGGCCGCGAAAAAGCCGGCCAAGAAAAAGCACTAGCAAGAGATAATAATTCCATTCGCCGATTGCGAAGCGGCCCGCGCATTCCTATCTGAAAGTTCCCGCTGCCCCCGCCCGCGCTAACGCGGCCGCAGCGCTGCGCCATCTCAGTTGCCATAATTCCAGATCAGACTGCGACCATGCTCTCCATGTCCCCGATCATTTCCGTCGCCAACCTGTCCAAGACCTATGGTTCGGGCTTCAAGGCGCTGAACGGCATCAATCTGGACATCCGTCGCGGCGAGATTTTCGCGCTGCTGGGTCCGAACGGCGCCGGCAAGACCACGCTGATATCAATCATCTGCGGCATCGCGAACTTGAGCGAAGGCCGCGTCACCGTCGACGGCCACGACATCAACAGGGATTACCGCGCCGCGCGCTCGCTGATCGGGCTGGTGCCGCAGGAACTGCACACCGATGCGTTCGAATCGGTGTGGGCGACCGTGAGTTTCAGCCGCGGCCTGTTCGGCAAGCCGAAGAACCCCGCCCATATCGAGAAGGTGCTCAAGGACCTGTCGCTGTGGGACAAGAAGGATTCCAAGATCGTCACGCTGTCCGGCGGCATGAAGCGCCGCGTCATGATCGCAAAGGCGCTGTCGCACGAGCCGCAGATCCTGTTCCTCGACGAGCCGACCGCGGGCGTCGACGTCGAATTGCGCAAGGGCATGTGGGAAGTGGTGCGCGCCCTGCAGGCCTCCGGCGTCACCATCATCCTGACCACGCATTACATCGAAGAGGCCGAGGAGATGGCCGACCGCATCGGCGTCATCAACAAGGGCGAGATCATCCTGGTCGAGGACAAGGCCGGGCTGATGCAGAAGCTCGGCAAGAAGCACCTCAAGCTGTACCTGCAGAGCAAGGTCGAGGCGATCCCGGAGGCGCTGGCCGCCTACAATCTCGAACTGTCCGAGGATGGCCGAGAAGTGACCTATAATTACGACACCAAGGGCGACCGCACCGGCATCACCAGCCTGCTCAGCGACCTCCGTAACGCCGGCATCCGCATCTCCGACCTCGACACCACGCAATCGTCGCTGGAAGACATCTTCGTCAGCCTGGTGAGGTCACCATGAACTGGCGAGCCGTTCAAGCCATCTATCTGTTCGAAATGGCGCGCACCTGGCGCACGCTGCTGCAGAGCATCGTCTCGCCGGTCGTTTCGACCTCGCTGTATTTCGTGGTGTTCGGCGCCGCGATCGGCTCGCGCATCACCGAGGTCGACGGCGTCAGCTACGGCACCTTCATCGTGCCGGGGCTGGTGATGCTGTCGGTCTTGACGCAGAGCATCGCCAACGCCTCGTTCGGCATCTACTTCCCGAAATTCGTCGGCACGATCTATGAATTGCTGTCGGCGCCGGTGTCGTATTTCGAGATCGTGCTGGGTTATGTCGGCGCCGCCGCCACCAAATCGATCATCCTCGGCCTGATCATCCTCGCCACCGCAGCCCTGTTCGTGCCGCTGCACATCATGCATCCCTGGTGGATGCTGACCTTCCTGGTGCTGACCGCGGTGACCTTCAGCCTGTTCGGCTTCATCATCGGCATCTGGGCCGACGGTTTCGAAAAACTGCAGATGATCCCGATGCTGGTGGTGACGCCGCTGACCTTCCTCGGCGGCAGCTTCTACTCGGTGAACATGCTGCCGTCGGGCTGGCGCACCATCACGCTGCTCAATCCGGTGGTCTATCTGATCTCCGGCTTCCGCTGGAGTTTTTACGAAATCGCCGACGTCAGCGTTGCTCTGAGCCTCGGCATGACGCTGGGCTTCCTGGCGGTGTGCATGGTGCTGGTGTGGTGGATCTTCAGGACGGGGTATCGGTTGAAGAATTGAAATGGAGGCGTAGCCCGGATGAGCGCCGCCGCTCGCGAAAAAGTCAGCACTATCAGTCGGATTCAGCCCCTTCTCCGCCTTGTTTGCGCCGTGGGGCGCATTAACGATGGGTCCGCAGGCCGCTGGAACGGCGACTGGATTCCGGGCATATTGGATGCCGGGGGACGGAGAGCTGCGGCGCCTGCATTCATGGCGCTTTGGTAAAACGGCCTGGAGGCCAAAGGTAAAATGCGTTCCTTCCTCGTTGCCGTCACCGGCCTGGTGCTGTTCGTGGCCAGCGCCGCGCAGGCCAAAGTCGCCATCACCGTCGACAAGGATAGCCAGCAGATGACCGTCGCCGTCGACGGCGTCGAGCGCTATCGCTGGCCGGTGTCGAGCGGCCTTCCCTCGTATGAAACGCCGAACGGCAGCTTCCGCGCCTTCCGCATGGAGCAAGACCACTATTCCAAGGAATTCGACGAAGCGCCGATGCCGCATTCGATCTTCTTCACGAAGGTCGGTCACGCCATTCACGGCACCGATTCCGTCAACCGGCTCGGCTCCCCGGCTTCGCATGGCTGCGTGCGGCTGTCGCGCGACAACGCCGCGAAGCTGTATGCGCTGGTGCAGGAGCAGGGCGTGCTCAACACCACGGTGACGCTGACCGGCTCATCCCAGATGGCATTGGCGCGCAATCCGCGGCCGCGCACCAATAACGCCGTCGCGCGTCGCGCCCCTGCGCCGCAATACGAACAGCAATCCAACGCCGCCGGTGATCCCGTCGTGATCACGCCGCAGCCCGGTATGGTGCCGCAGGGTCGCGCCGACGACGGCTACATCTATCCGGCCGACGGCAGTTCCGGCGAGGCGCGTTATCCGGCGCCGCGCGACCGCCGCCTCTACGGCGCGCAGGCCTATCCGCAGCAGCAGCCGCAGCAGCAGCAATATTATGACAACCGCGGCTACGCGCCGGCGCCGCAGGGCTATTACCAGCCGCAGCCGCAGCCTTATTACCAGCGGCGCGGGCTGTTCACCTACCAGGATTAACGCGCAAACCTGGCGGCCTCATCGTCATCAACTCCCGTCGACTGGCCAAATTGACAACGGGCGAGCTCGAACGGATTTAGCCGTCCGCGGCACGGACAACTGACGCATCGCGGGGAACTATTGGCCGCGACGCCTGCCATTTGTCGTGCAGAAACATCCCGCTGGCCATCGCCACGACGAACACAACCACGCCCGGCGACAGCGTCGCTAGGCTCTCCAGCGCCGGTCCCGGGCACAATCCGACGAGACCCCACCCAATGCCGAATAGTCCTGCGCCCAGCACCAGCGGCGCATCGACGTCGGATTTGCCCGGCCAGAAATACTGCCCGGCCAGCACCGGCCGCGCGCGCTGCCTTGCCAGCATGAAGCCGGGAGTGGCGACAGCCAATGCCGCCGCCATCACCACGGCGAGGCTTGGATCCCACGCGCCAAAGATATCGAGGAATGCGAGCACTTTGGTCGGCTGTACCATTCCGGAGACGAGCAAGCCGGTTCCGAAGATCAGGCCACACAACAACGGCGCGATGGTCCGCGACATGATTTCCATGGCTCAGCCTCCCAACATGTGGCGGGTGACGGCCACGGTGATCACCGCCGTCACCATGAAGACGATGGTCGCCGCGATCGAGCGCACCGACAGCCGTCCAATCCCGCAAATGCCGTGACCGGAGGTACAGCCGCCGCCGAGCCGCGTGCCGAAACCAACCAATAGCCCCGCCGCCACGATGACGGCCCAGTTGGCCGGCAGCTTGGGCGGCGCCATGCCGTAGCCGATCCATCCGGCGATAACGGGAACCAGCATCAGCCCCGCGATGAAGGCGATGCGCCAGGCTTTGTCTTCGCTGCGAAAATTCAGCAGGCCCGCAACGATGCCGCTGATGCCGGCGATCCGGCCGGTCAGCAGCATCAACAGCACGGCGGAAAGGCCGATCAGCGCGCCGCCGATCGCAGCCGACGCGGGAGTGAAATTGGCCATCACGAAATTCCGTTCGTTTTGCGAGCGCGCCGAACCATATAGGCGCTTTCCAGCGAAGTGGACCCGGTTCGCGTCAAGAAAATGCGTCAGGATAAGGAATCTGGAGTCGCGTTTCGATTGAATCGAAACGGGACTCTAGACCGGCAACGAATTATCGCAATGGGCCTATTGTTCGCCGTCGCGCATCCGGCGCCAAACGGCCCCCAACACGTTGGAGTAATCGTCGGTCCAGACCCGCTGGTGGTCTTCGGCTTCGGTCTCGGCCCATTTGTCCGATGATGCGAGCGCGCCGACATCAGCCTCCTGCCGTGCCGACACCACCACCGAGGTCGAGAAGATGTACTCACTGTCGCGGCCGGAATCCTCGCTGTAGACCCAGCTCTTCATGTCGTTGGCATCGGCAATGCCGACCACGACGCTGGACAGCTCCAGATGCCGGTTGGAAACGTGCATCGCGACCACACCCTGCGGCGCCAGCTTTTCCTTGTAGATCTCCATCGCCTCTTCGGTCGCCAGATGAATCGGAATCGCATCAGACGAATAGGCGTCGACGATGATCAGGTCGTAGACACCGTTCGGCTCGCGCGCGAAGGTCAGCCGCGCATCGCCGATCACCGGCTTCAGGTCCGGCTCGCACTTGCTGATATAGGTGAAATATTTCGGATCGCGCGCGGTATCGACCATCGTCTGGTCGATCTCGAAGAACTTCCAGTCCTCGCCCGGCAACGAGGCGCAGGTCAGCGTGCCGGAGCCAAGCCCGATCACCGCAACCCGCAGCGCGGCCCCTTTCCGCTCGCGCACCGCCGTGATCGCCTGCCCGATGCCGCCATCCTTGTGGTAGTAGGTGATCGGCTCGGGCCGGCCGGTCACTGGCGTGCCGTCATCGTTCTTGAATTTTTCGGCGCCGTGGATCGTGGTGCCGTGCATCAGCACATGATACTGGCCGTTCGACGTCACCACGATCTTGTGGACGCCGAAGAAGCTGCGCACGGTCTCCACCCGCCCGTCGTCGGAAGGGTAAGCGCGCAGCAGCACCAGCGCCACCACCACGGTTGCAAAGATCTTCCAGCGGCTGGCGTTCAGCCCGAGTGCCAGCAATGCCGAGAGCACGCCGACCGCGCCGATCATCCAGACGCGGTGATCGTCGAGCCAGTGCATGACCTTGCCTGGTGACCAGGACGGTGCGATCAGCGCCACCGCCAGCGCCGCGAGGAACGGCCAGTACCAGGCGCTCCAGCGCGGTAACCGTTCGTTTCCCGTCGGCCGGCACAACGCCGCCAGTGCCAGCAGGATCGGATATTCGGCGATCCAGGAAAAGGTGAACGGCGCGATCAGGCCCGCGAAGAGACCGCCGATCATGCCGCCGAACGACAACGCGACATAGAAGCCGGTGAGATATTTGGCCGCCGGCCGCGTCCGCGCCAGTTCGCCATGGCAGGCCATCGCGATGACGAAGAAACACAATTGATGCCCGCCGAGCGTCAGCAGCAAATTCTGCTCGCCGCCGAAGGCAAGCAGCACGACGACACCGGCGATCGCCAGCGGCTGCGCCAGCAACATCCATTTGTGCGGCAGCAGCGGCCGCGACTGGAACACCAGCACCCAGGTCAACAGATACAGCGACAGCGGCAGCACCCATAACAGAGGTGCCGCGGCGACGTCGGTGGAGATATGCGCGGTCACCGCGATCAGCAGACCCGACGGCACCGCCGCGAGGAAAATCCAGCGCGCGCGCGTCATCCATGACGGCGCCGGCGCATCCGCATCGTCGGCAGGTATATTCAGGTCAGCCGCATTGGCCGGCGAACGCAGCAGCAATATTGCGCAGCTTGCGATCAGCACGATCAGCAGGCCATAGCCGCCGGTCCAGATCAGGTTTTGCGCGCGGAGCGTAAACATGGGCTCCAGCAGCACCGGATAGGACAACAGCGCCAGGAAACTGCCGATGTTGGAGGACGCATAGAGAAAGTAAGGATCGGGCCCGCTGGGATGGCCGGTGCGGACGAACCAGGCCTGCAGCAGCGGGTTGTTGGCGGCGAGCGCGAAGAACGGCAGCCCGATCGATACCGCAAAGAGACCCAGTAACCAGACCGCATAGCCCGAATTCGGCGGCTCGCCCCAGCCGCTCGAGATCGACAGCGGCAGCGTCAGCATGGCAACGACGAGCAGCACCAGATGCACGGTCACGGGGACGGCGCGGTTGCGGAGTTGCATCAGAAAATGCGCATAGGCATAGCCGCCCAGCAGCAGCGACTGAAAGAACACCATCGCCACCGACCACACCGCCGGCGAGCCGCCGAGCCGCGGCAGCACCATCTTGGTAAACAGCGGCTGCACCGAGAACAGCAGCAGCGCGCTGACGAAAATCGCCGCGGTGTAGACCACCAGAACCATCCGGTTCCGGGAATCGGACGACAGGTCCGTGGCGGCGGACGGTTCAGAAAGGCTCATGAGAGCTCCGGCATGGACCCGGCGGGCGCCGGAGGGCGGATTCTTGGCGACAGGGCGCCGCGAGAGCGCAATGGAGCATAAGGTACCTGCGTCGGCAATGCAGGCCGGGACGTCAAATCCCTCATTTGATGCTGTGCGGACATTCACATCTTCGCTATGGAGGAACGTCATTCCGGGGCGCGCGAAAGCGCGAACCCGGAATCTCGAGATTCCGGGTCTGGTCCTTCGGACCATCCCGGAATGACCACACAGATATTGAAGCGCACATGAACGAAACGGACGTCGTCATCATCGGTGCGGGGCATAACGGCCTCACCTGCGCAGCCTATCTCGCGATGGCCGGCCTGCGCGTGAAGCTGGTCGAGCGCCGCAAGGTGGTCGGCGGCGCCGCCGTGACCGAGGAATTCCACCCGGGATTCCGCAATTCGGTGGCCGCCTACACCGTCAGCCTGCTCAACCCGCAGATCATCACCGATTTGAAGCTGGCCGAGCACGGCCTGCGCATCGTCGAACGTCGCGCACAGAATTTCCTGCCCGCGCCCGATGGCAGCTATCTCCTCACCGGCGAAGGCCGCACCCGGGATTCAGTCACCAAGTTGAGCCCGCGCGACGCCGATCGCATCGATGCGTTCGCGCACGAGCTGGAGGGCATTGCGGATGTATTGCGGCAACTGGTGCTACGCGCCCCGCCGAACATCGTCGAAGGGTTCAGCCTCGGCGCGATTCGCGAGACTTTCAACGCGCTCGGCACCGCCAGCATCCTGAAAAAGCTGTCGCTCGAACAACAGCGCAGCCTGCTCGATCTGTTCACGCGCTCGGCCGGCGAGATGCTGGACGAACGCTTCGAAAGCGACCTGGTAAAAGCGCTGTTCGGCTTCGACGCCATCGTCGGCAATTACGCCAGCCCCTACGCGGCGGGCTCCGCTTACGTGATGCTGCACCATGCGTTCGGCGAGGTGAACGGCAAAAAGGGCGTGTGGGGCCACGCCATCGGCGGCATGGGCGCGATCACGCAGGCGATGGCGCGCGCGGCGCGCGGCCATGGCGCCGACATCGAACTCGACGCCGGCGTGCGCGAAGTGATGGTCGAAGGCGGCCGCGCGGTTGGTGTCATCCTCGACAATGGCCAGACCGTGCGCGCGAAATACGTCGTCTCCGGCGTCAATCCGAAATTGCTCTACACGCGGCTGGTGCCACGAGAAGCGCTGGCGCCGGAATTCCTCGATCGCATCACCCACTGGCGCAACGGCTCCGGCACCTTCCGGATGAATGTGGCGCTGACCGCCCTGCCCTCGTTCACGGCGCTGCCGGGCGAAGGCGATCATCTCACGGCCGGGATCATCCTCGCCCCCAGTCTCGATTACATGGACCGCGCCTGGCAGGACGCCCGCGAGCGGGGCTGGAGCCGCGAGCCGGTGGTCGAGCTGCTGATCCCCTCGACGCTCGATGATTCGCTCTGCCCGCCCGGCCAGCATGTCGCGAGCCTGTTCTGCCAACACGTCGCGCCGCAATTGCCGGACGGAAAATCGTGGGACGACCATCGCGAGGAAGTGGCCGACCTGATGATCGCGACGGTGGACAAATTTGCGCCGGGCTTTGCGGCGAGCATCGTCGGCCGACAGGTGCTGTCGCCGCTCGATCTGGAGCGCGAGTTCGGTCTGCTCGGTGGCGACATCTTTCACGGCGCGCTGACGCTGAACCAGTTGTTCTCGGCGCGGCCGATGCTGGGCCATGCCGATTACCGCGGGCCGCTGAAGGGCCTCTATCATTGCGGCTCGGGCGCCCATCCCGGCGGCGGCGTCACCGGCGCCCCCGGCCACAACGCCGCCAAGGTGATCCTGGGCGATCACCGCGCGCTGTTCGGTTGAGGGGCGCAACACCGTTGCCGGTGCCGCGCCCTGCTCGGTGGTTAGATGGCGTCGTAGGCTTCGGTCGGAAGCACCCGCGCGGTCTGCATCATCGCCAGCGGCGAGATCGTCTCCATCGCGGATTGGCGGCGCTCTTCAGCCGACGGATAGCCGACGAAAGCGCTCAACGCACACATGACTGCAATAACTGCCGTAATCTTGGCCATTTCAATTCCTCCCTTGTTAATATTTATTTACGGCAGCGATCCTGGCATGCGCCCGTTTACGCCAGGTTCCCGCATCCCCGGTCGCAGCTCCGATCAGCAAACGCTGTGAATCGGCGGTGAATTGGCTAACAAGCCTTGAAAATTGCGATCGCTTCGCCGTGGACAAGGTGTGGAAAACCGTTGGACCACCGGTGGAGAAACCGGTGCCTAAGCCGGGCAAACCAATGGGCCAGCCTGTGGAAGCCTCCTGTATGTTCCGGTGCATGACGTTGTGGAAAAGCGTTGCGTCAAGGCTCGACAAGCTGTGCAAGCGCGGACCGCACACCAGCCGCGACCGCTCAATCAATCAGGGAATGAGATGATGGGTGCCCTCGACGAATTCATGGAGAGCAATTGGGAGAGTGGTTCCTATGCTGGAAATGGGGCTGGCAAGATCAGCCATGATTGGGGTACTTCAGAGAGGCCATGGAACCGAGTTCCGCCGGCCGCTGCCAGTGGCAGGTTCTCCCGACCTTATGAACTGAAGCTTGCTCAAGTTTGAGCTTTCCGCTGTTTTCTCGTGGTTCCCCAATGACCTCCACCCCTGCTACCTCCCGTGCGGCCTTCGCGGTCGGCACTGAGACCGCCGCCAAGCAAGTCGTCGATATACTTACCGAAGTCTTTTTTGAGGGGCAGGCCGCCATCGCCGCGTTTGAAGGTCCGGGCGGCCGCTGGGATGTCTCCGTGCATTTTGCCGTCGCGCCGGATCAGGCGCTGGTGCGCCAGCTCGTGACCAACGCCGCCGGCGAGGAAGCCGCGAAAACCATCGTCTTCGACACGGTCGAGGCCAAGGACTGGGTCAAGGCCACGCTCGAGGACCTCGTTCCGGTCCCCGCCGGGCGTTTCGTCGTGCACGGCCACCACGACCGCGCGCGGGTGCCAACAAACAAGATCGGCATCGAGATCGAGGCGGCGCTGGCGTTCGGCACCGGCCACCACGGCACCACGCGCGGCTGCCTGCTGCTGCTCGATCACGTCCTCAAAGCGCACCGGCCGCGGCGCGTGCTCGACCTCGGCACCGGCACCGGCGTGCTGGCGATCGCGGCGGCCAAAGCGCTGCAGGAGAACGTGCTGGCCAGCGACATCGATCCGCTCTCGGTGCGGGTTGCGCAGGAAAACGCCCGGCTGAACGAAGCCGGGCATCTTGTGCAGGCGATCCCCGCCACCGGCTTCTCGGCGCCGCAATTCGCGCAGGCCGGCCCGTTCGATCTGGTGCTGGCGAATATCCTCGCCAATCCGTTGCGGCAATTGGCAACGCCGATGGCGCGGCATCTGGCACCATCGGCGCTGGTTATCCTGTCGGGACTGCTGACGCCCCAGGCGGCTTCGGTGATAGCAGCCTATCGTGCGCGGGGCCTGGTCCCGGCGCGTCATCTGCGCATAGAAGGCTGGAGCAGCCTGCTGCTGCGCAACGCGGGCTAGAAACCCTTTTAGTTTTGACGCGTTTTCTTCACGCGAACCGGATCCACTTCGCTCGAAAACGCTCCTATTCAGGAGGCTCAGGAGGTTTGTAGCGGGCGATGACGCCCTTTTCTTCTTCCTGCTTGGTACGTTTGACGCGCGCCAGGGCGAACCGGTCCAGCATCTGGACGATGACGCCGCGTTGCTTCTTGTTGGCGATCGGGGGGGCCGGGCCGCGGCGGACGGGCGGCGAGATCTTCTCAAACATAAAAGCAGGCATCGTGTATCCCCTCTTCGTTGAGATGAAACACTCCTGGAATTTCCCCTGGTAGCCTCACGTGAACGGCTTGCCTGGCAAACCGTTCCGTCCGATCTAACGCGGACATGGATATTGAAGCACAGATTATGCCAAATTATGGCTATGTTGTGCGGACCTGCACCCAACCCCTGAGTGACCCGGCGATGTTCGAAGCCCATTTCCAGACATTCGAAGAGCCCGAAAGCGGCATAGCCCTGACGGCACGGCTGGCCGCCTTCCGCGAGGAACTGGCGCGGCGCAAGCTGTCGGGATTCGTGATTCCCCGCGCCGATCAGCAGCAAAATGAATATGTGCCGCCGTCGGAAGAGCGGCTCGCCTGGCTCACCGGCTTCACCGGCTCGGCCGGCATGGCCGCCGTCCTGACCAAGGAAGCCGCTGTTTTCGTCGATGGCCGCTACACGCTGCAGGCCGCCAAGCAGGTCGACCGCAAGGCCTGGCATATCGAGCCGCTGGCCGATCCGCCGCCGGAGCACTGGCTGGCCAAGCATCTTGCCGCCGGCGACCGCCTCGGTTTTGACCCATGGCTGCACACGTCCGCGGCAGCCGAGCGGCTGGCGGCGGCCTGCGCCAAGGCCGGCGCGGAGCTGGTCGCGGTGGACAACAACCCGCTCCACGCGGTGTGGACCGAACGCCCGGCCCCGCCGCTCGGCCCGGTCGCCATTCACGGCGCGCAATTTTCCGGCGAGATCGAATCCGAGAAGCTCAAGCGCATCCGGCTGGAGATCGCAAAACTCGGCGTCGATGCACTGGTGCTGTCGGACTCGCACGCGGTGGCCTGGACCTTCAACATCCGCGGCGCCGACGTCTCGCACACGCCGCTGCCGTTGTCCTACGCGCTGGTGCCGAAGGACGGCCGCTCCACCATCTTCATCGACCACCGCAAGCTCTCGAACCTGACGCGCGATCATCTCGAACAATCCGCCGACGTCCGGGAGCCGGACGCGCTGACGCCGATGCTGACCGAACTCGCAAAGGGTGGTGCCGCGATCGCGCTCGACAGCGCCACCGCGGCCGATGCGCTGAGCCGCATGATCGCTTCCGCCGGCGGCAAGCCGGTGCTCGGCAACGATCCTGTCTGTCTCTTGAAGGCGGTGAAGAACATCACCGAGATCGAAGGCACCCGCACCGCGCATCAGCGCGACGCGGTGGCGTTGACGCGGTTTCTGGCCTGGATCGACCGCGAGGCGCCGTCGGGCGCGCTGACCGAGATCGACACCGTCGAGGCGCTGGAGACCTTCCGCCGCCAGACCTGCGCCCTGAAGGACGTTTCGTTTCCGACCATCGCCGGCACCGGGCCGAACGGCGCCATCGTGCACTACCGCGTCACCCGCAAGAGCAACCGGCGGATTTCGTCCGGCGATCTGCTGCTGATCGATTCCGGCGCGCAATATGAAGACGGCACCACCGACGTCACCCGCACCATCGCGATCGGCGAGCCGACGGACGAAATGCGCGACCGCTTCACCCGCGTGCTGCGCGGCCATATCGCGATCGCGCGCGCGGTCTTCCCCGACGGCACCACCGGCGCCCAGCTCGACAGCTTCGCGCGGCAATATCTTTGGGCCGCCGGCCTCGATTTCGAGCACGGCACCGGCCACGGCGTCGGCAGCTATCTGTCGGTACATGAGGGCCCGGCGCGGATTTCCAAGCTCGGCACCACGGCGCTGAAGCGCGGCATGATCCTGTCCAACGAACCCGGCTACTACAAGACCGACGCCTACGGCATCCGGATCGAAAATCTCGAACTGGTTGTCGGCGCCGACGTTGCCGGCGCCGACAAGCCGGTCAATGCGTTCGAGACGCTGACGCTGGCCCCGATCGACCGCCGCCTGATCGACGTGCACATGCTGAGCCCGACCGAACTGAAATGGCTGAACGACTACCACGAGCGCGTCAACCGCGAGGTGCGCCCGCATCTCGATGACAACGCGACCAAGCTGTGGCTGGACGACGCGACGGCAGCGCTGCTGCCGCTTTAATGGTCGTCCCCTGCTCTCCGACTGTGTCCTCCGCGAAAGCGGGGGACCCAGTACGCCGCGGCTCATCCGCATATAACTCCGGTCTCTGGAATACTGGATCACCCGCCTTCGCGGGTGACGACAACGGTGCCTGGGATGCGCGATGACAGCTGAATTTGTTGCACGAGACGAAGCATCACCATGCCGCCTCCCGATCCCAGCATAGCCGCATGCCGAAACGGCCGTATTCGCCGTGAGCCATCCCGCTACAGTCCAATTCACACAACGGATCGGACCTGAATGCATGGCGTGATGGGCAAGCCGCCCGGTGCTGCTGGCGACACCGGCGGCGTCGCGACGTCGAAGACGATGCTGCTGATGCTCGTCGCGATGACGGGCGTCGCGCCGATCTCGCTGTACTTGCTGGTGCCGGCGCTGCCCGTGCTGGCGACGACGTTCGGGCGCGATATTTCGATCGCGCAGATGACGGTGTCGCTGTTCATGGTGGGCATCGCCTGCTCGCAGATCATCATGGGGCCGCTGTCGGACCGCTTCGGACGCCGCCCGGTGCTGCTGTGCGGGCTCGCGCTGATGGTCGCGGCGAGCGTGGGCTGCATCTTCGCCGAGACCCTGCCGCAACTGATCGCCGCGCGCTTCCTGCAGGCGCTCGGCGGCGCCACCGGCATGGTGGTCAGCCGCGCCATCATCCGCGATCTCTACAGCCGCGAGCGCATCAGCTCCATGATCAGCCTCGTCATTGCGGTCATGATGATCGCACAGATGCTGAGCCCCCTGACCGGCGGCCTGCTGGAAACCGCGTTCGGCTGGCGCGCGATCTTCTATCTGATCACGGCAGCGTCGCTGACGATCACGGTGGGCATCGCGATCATGCTGCCGGAAACCCGCCGCGAGCGCGCCGCCGGCAGCAGCTTTCGCCGCGACATCGGCGGCCTGATCACGTCGCGCGCGTTCATCGGCTACGCATTGTGCCAGGTGCTGGCCTCGCAGATCATCTTCACCTTCGCCGGCGGCGGGCCTTATATCGTGGTCACCCAAATGGGCCGCACCAGCGCCGAATATGGCGCGTGGTTTGCGACCACCGGCTTCGCCTACCTGGTCGGCAACCTCTTCTGCGTGCGCTTCGCGCCGCGCTATCAGCTGGAGAAGCTGATCTGGTTCGGGCTGGCGCTGCAGCTCGGCGGCAGCCTGCTCAATCTGGTGTGGAGTCTTGCGGGGACCAACCAGGCGCCTTCCATCCTGTTCGGCACCCAGATGATCGTGATGTTCGCCAACGCCTTCGTGATGTCGAACTCGGCGGCCGGCGCGCTCAGCGTCCGCCCCGAAGCCGCCGGCACCGCATCCGGCGCGATGGGATTTTTGCAGATGGGGATCGGCTCGCTGGTGTCGCAATTCGGCGCCTATCTCGGCGGCCATTCCGCCACGACGCTGCCACTCACCGCCGCAATCTTCGCGATCTCGATCGCCTGCGCCTCGACGATGATCTTCATCGTGCCGCGAAGGAAGGTGATCGTGAGCGAGAAGGTGGAGAAGGAACAGAGAAGGTTGTGAGGTGCAATGAATGTCACCGCACTCGTCGTCCCGGCCTTGCGCTCAGATGCGCAATTGCGCATCGGGGGACCCATACCGCGTGATGTCTCGATGAAGCCCCGATAACAGAGACCGTTCGCAAAACTTCTTCCTGTGGTTATGGGTCCCGGCTCAAGGCCGGGACGACAGCGTATTTGTTGTTGCACCGAGACCCAAACATGATTTCGCATTCTCGCGACGCATCGCGCCCGAGCTTTGCAAGTAACTTCCCTCCCTCTCATCAAGAGGGCGCAGGGAAGACCGGGTGCGCGCTGCACCCGCGGTCTCGTGTGCGGTTTGCACAAAACAAGGTGCACACGAGCATACAGGGCAGCGGAGAACACCCAGCCTTCCCTGCGCAATTGCTTTACGGCTTATAACGCGATCTCCCCGGTCGGGCCGTGCTCGTCGTCACCGTCGCCGCGCAGGGCGTAAGCCCTTGCGCAACTTGACGCCAGCATACGGGGCATCAGGACCACGCGTCTTTGCCGTACGCCTCTGTCGCGCTCGTCAGTCGCAACATCGACGTCCATCGCATCCCCGTCCTACGTTCGCGACGATGGCCAACGCCCCTCTGAGCAGGACGGGATGGCCAAAGATATACTCCTGATTTGAGCTTCTGGAAAAGCGAAATATTTTTTATTTCAGGGCTTGACATCACTTCCGAAAATCAGAACTGATTTACCCGACGGGTTGTTTTGTCGCGGTCCGGGCAATTCCCTCTCCGTCGTCATTCCAGGGCCCGCGAAGCGAGAGCCCGGAATCCATCCGCCGACATCGCAGACGGCTTAGCGGATTCCGGGCTCGCGCCAAGAGGCGCGCGCCCCGGAATGACGAGAGAGGCTTGACCCAATGCCCTCTCATGTAATATCAATAGTTACATGAGAAGAGACAGCCGATTATCCGGCGTGCTGCACGTGCTGCTGCACATGGCCGAACAGGATGAGCCCGTCACGTCGGAGGCGCTGGCAAAAGCCATGGATACCAACCCGGTGGTGATCCGGCGCGTCATGGCGGGGTTGCGCGATCAAGGTTATGTGCGATCGGAGAAAGGCCATGGCGGCGGATGGACGCTGGCGCGTGATCTGGCTGATGTCTCCCTGCGCGACATTTATGAGGCGCTCGGCGAGCCTTCGTTGCTGGCGATTGGCAACAGAACCGAAGCCCCCGGCTGCCTGGTGGAGCAGGCCGTGAACGCCGCCCTCACCCGCGCGTTCAACGATGCGGAGGCGCTGCTGTTGTCGCGCCTGGCTGACGTGACGCTCGCGAAGCTGAGCGCGGATTTTCACAAGCGTCTGGTTGGTCGCGGCAAAGGCCATCGGCTGGAGGCCGCGCATGCAAAGTGATGCGGCCGCCCAGGAAATGCTGGACCATTTCTCCAACCCCGACGCAGTGAAGCATTATGCGGAAGGACCGCGGCGTTTCGTGCCGGGCTTTGCCGACCTTCACCGCATGACATCAATCCTGCTGGCGGAACATGCGCCGCAAGACGCGCGCGTCCTGGTGCTGGGCGCCGGCGGCGGCCTGGAGTTGAAGTCGATGGCGGAGACCGCGCCCGGCTGGACGTTTGTCGGCGTCGATCCGGCCGCGGCGATGCTGAAGCTGGCGGAACGGACGCTGGGGCCGCTCAGCGCGCGCGTGCAGTTCCGGCAAGGCTATATCGACGATGCGCCCGACGGACCGTTCGATGCCGCGACCTGTCTGCTCACGCTGCATTTTCTCGATGTCGATGAACGGCGGCGGACGGCCAGCGAAATCCACCGCCGTCTCAAACCCGGCGCGCCCTTTGTGGCCGCCCACTCCAGTTTTCCGCAAGGGCACAGCGAGCGCGCGACCTGGCTGTCGCGTTACGCCGCCTATGCGATTGCTTCCGGCGCCGATCCCGACAAGGCCAACGGCGCCCGCGCCGGGATCGACAAGAATTTGAGCCTGCTCAGCCCGGAACAGGACGCGCAAATCCTGCGCGAAGCCGGCTTTGCGAGCGTCGAGCTGTTCTACGCCGCGTTTACCTGGCGCGGCTGGATTGCGTACGCCTGAAGCGGTGGAGCGTTCATGACCGTCCGCCCTATCGTCCGTTACCCCGATCCCCGGCTCGCGCTCCCCGCGCAGCCCGTGACCGCGTTCGACGGCGCGCTGCGCGAGCTTGCGACTGATATGCTCGAGACCATGCACGCCGCGCCCGGCATCGGCATCACCGCGCCGCATATCGGCGTCTCGCTTCGTGTCGTCGTGCTCGATCTCGACCCGGTCGACGGTGCGCGGACCTATGTCAATCCGGAGATCATCTGGGCCTCGCCCGAGATGATCATGCACCAGGAAGGCAGCGTCTCGATGCCCGGCGTCAATGACGACATCGAGCGCCATGCGCGGTTGCGGATCAGCTATCGCGACATCGACGGCCATGCCCGAACCGAGGAATCGCAGGGCTTGCGCGCGGTATGTCACCAGCACGAGATCGATCAGCTCAACGGGATGTTCTGGATCAGGCGGCTGTCCCGGCTCAAGCGCGAGCGGCTGATCAAGCGGTTCGAGAAGCTGTCGCGGGACGGTGCGGCGAACTGATGCCTGCGGAGCGCCTGACCAGGCGCTCCGCTACGGCTCAGCGCGCGCTGTCGATGATCGCGCCGCCATCGGGAGTGAGGCTGTAGCCCGTCAGGAACTGTGCGTCTTTCGTCGCGAGGAACAGCACGACGGGCGCGATGTCTTCCTCCGGCGATCCGAAGCGGGCGAGCGCGTTGGTCGGCGCCGGCACGTCGGCCTCCTCGCCCCATGTCTCCGCCAGCGGCAGGACATTGTTCACAGTGATCTTGTCGGCGGCCCATTCACGCGCGGCGGTTCGGGCAAGGGCGCGCACGGCCTTCCTTTGCCATGTTGTAGGGGCCATAACCCTTCAGGCCGATGACACCGGCCATCGAGCCGAAGTTGATGACGCGCCCCTCTCCGCTCGTCTTGAGGTAGGGATAGCAGGCCTGCATCGTTCTCAGATAGGCAATCGGGCCCACGGCGAAATTGCGCTGCAACTGCTCCACCGACAGATCGATGACGGACGAGAACGGCGCGGACGGATCGAACGCATTGTTGACGAGGATGTCGATCCCGCCAAAGGCGGTCACGGTCTTGGCCACCGCTGCCTTGATTTGATCCGCATCGCTGATATCGGCGACGACGCCGATCGCGGTCCCGCCAGCGGTCTCGATATCCGCCACGACGGCATCCACGTTTGCGGGCGTTAGCGACGCGACCGCGACCTTGGCCCCTTCCGCTGCGAACAGCTTGGCAGTGGCGCGGCCGATGCCGCGACCAGCGCCAGTCACAATGGCAACTTTTCCGTTGAGGCGGCCCATATTCATCTCCTTTGTGTGTCGATGGTTTGCAGCCCCGCCCCCATAGGGCGACGGGATTTCGCAAGCGGTTGATCCAAACGGCGCGCTTCTATTTGCGCGCGCCTCTCGTGCACGTTGAAATGCCGACGAAGATGGATATGTGCAAGTAGGATGAAAAACCTGCAGTAGGTATGGAAAATCTGACCATGGCCGACGAGATCAACATGCATGACGAGATGCGGCGCGCCTTTGCGCTTCTCTCGGGCAAATGGAAGCTGGAGATCCTCTGGCTACTCAATCAGCGGGTGCACCGCTTCGGCGAGCTGCGCAAGGGAATTCCCGGCATCACGCAGCACATGCTCACCGCACAGCTGCGCGAGCTCGAAGCCGACGGCCTGATATCACGCACCGTGTTCGCGCAGGTGCCTCTGCGAGTCGATTACGAGATGACTGCAAAGGCCCGCGGGCTCGGGCCGACGATGGCCGCGCTGACGGCCTGGTGGAACGAATATGGAAGCAGCGTGCCGAAGAAGCGATCGGTCTCGAGCGGACGCCGGACCAAAGACAGCAGGTAAGCTGCCGCCAATCAATCAGGCAGACTGCGGAACCCGCGCGATCACCTTGATCTCGAAATCAAAACCCGCGAGCCAGTTCACGCCCACCGCGGTCCAGTTCGGGTAAGGCGGCTCGCCGATCGCCTTCAGCCGGATGGGACCAATCGTCTCCCACTGCCTGGCCGGGTCGGTGTGGAAGGTGGTGACATCGACGACGTCGTCGAAGGTGCAACCGGCGGCCTTCAGCACGGAAGCGAGATTGTCGAAGGCAAGCTGGACCTGTTTTTCGAAGTCAGGTTCGGGCGAGCCGTCATTGCGGCTGCCGACCTGGCCGGAGACGAACAGCAGGTCACCCGAGCGGATCGCCGCCGAATAGCGGTTGATTTCGTACAGTGCCTGCCGGCCGGCAGGGAAGATCGCGTCGCGTTTGGC
Organism: Bradyrhizobium sp. AUGA SZCCT0431; assembly: GCF_018131065.1. Taxonomy (NCBI): domain Bacteria; kingdom Pseudomonadati; phylum Pseudomonadota; class Alphaproteobacteria; order Hyphomicrobiales; family Nitrobacteraceae; genus Bradyrhizobium; species Bradyrhizobium sp. AUGA SZCCT0431. The sequence continues at coordinate 211,087 of NZ_JAFCLR010000011.1, forward strand.
CATTGGTTCACTCCATTCGAACAGGCAAGGCCCGGCCGCAACGGTCGCGGCCGGCGGGAGCATTGATATACGCCCCGTATGCCGCTATATTGTTCATACGCGCCGTATGTCAATAGCATACGCGGCGTATGTTTATTGCAGGAGTTGGCTTTGGTCGCGAAGCGGCGGGCGCAGATGGTGGAGAAAACCCGGGCCAAGCTCATCAAGGCCGCCCGCAAGGCGTTTGCGGCGGAGGGTTATGCGGCGGCGTCGATGGACGAACTCACCGCCAAGGCCGGCCTGACGCGCGGCGCGCTCTACCACAATTTCGGCGACAAGAAGGGCTTGCTGCAGGCCGTGATCGACCAGATCGACGCGGAAATGGTGGCGCGGATGCGCGCTGTCCAGGATCGGGCCAAGACCGCATGGCTCGGATTTCTCGACGCCAACATCGCCTTCATCGAGATGGCCCTGGAGCCGGAGATCCAGCGCATCATGCTGCTGGACGGGCCGGCCGTGCTCGGCGATCCATCGCGATGGCCGAACCAGAACGAGTGCCTGCGCACCACGACGCAAACCATCCAGGCGCTGATCGATGCGAAAACGGTCAGGCCGGTGGATGCGGAAGCGGCCGCTCGGCTGCTCAATGGCGCGGCGCTCAGCGCCGCGCTGTGGATTGCGGCGGCCGACGATCCCCACGCCGTCCTTGCCAAGGCAGTCGCGGCGTTCCGGCATCTTGCGGTCGGTCTGCTGCAGATCGAGCAATGAGCGCGGCGACCAACCGGGAAGCTGCGATGCACCCGGCGGTCTAAAAAAAATGCCGGGGGATGTCGGATCGGGCCGAGCGGCTGCGTCCTTGGCACAGATGATCAAGCTTCGTTCAAGGAGATTTTTCGATGAACACGCCAGCGATGCTCTGGACCGGTCGGATTCTGACGGGGCTCTTCGCCCTGTTCATGCTCGGCGCCTCGGTTGCACCCAAGCTGCTCCAGCTTCCGGTGGCGGAAGAGACGATGGCGCAATTGGGCTGGCCTTCCGGCTTTGCATTTACGATCGGAATCATCGAGCTGGTCTGCCTTGCGCTCTATCTGATCCCGCGCACCAGCGTGCTTGGCGCGGTGCTGATGATGGGGCTGCTCGGCGGCGCGATGGCGACCCAGACCAGGGTGGGCAGCCCGCTGTTCAGTCACATTCTGTTCAGCCTCTATCTCGGGCTGTTTATGTGGGGCGGGCTGTGGCTCCGCGACCCGCGCGTTCGGGCGCTGTTTCCGATTGCACTGGAGCCCGCCGACGCCGTGCGCTGACTCACCGGCGCGCAAGGCGCTTCTCATAACGCCAGATTTCGAGATCAAACGGGCCGTCAACGGTATCGAGGCGGTTGACCATCGTCCGGGCGAGATACCATCCGCTCTTCTCGTAAAATTTTGCGGCGCGCGAATTGCCGATCGCGCAGGCGAGCCACGCCGTCTCGACGCCGCGCTGCGACATCTGCACCTCCGCGTCCGCGATCAGCGTGGCCGCCACACCCGTGCCGCGCGATGCCGATGTGACGTAGAACTGATTGAGCTCATCGCCCTTCAGCATCGCAAAGCCCAATGGGGCGCCCAGCGGGCCTATCACCCGCACATCGGCAAGCGCGGCGGACATCCGTTCGGCAAAATCTTCAAACGTTCGCGCACGCGCCAGCGCGGGCGGCAGGATCGCGGCATGGGCATCCTGCCAGCCGTCATACCACAGGCGCGTCAGCACGCTGGTCTCGGAAGGGTCGGCGGGTCTTGGCTTCATCGCATCTACATTATCCTCCGTCATATCGATTGGAAACCTCATCAATCCAACTGCGAAGTTGACTCCGCCTGTGACAAAAGCAATACTTCGCTACATGGTGAAGTATCAAGCCTCCCGTATGGACCGCACGTTTTCGGCGCTCGCCGACCCTACCCGGCGGGCCGTGCTGCTGCGGCTGAAGGAAAAACCCGGGCTTTCGGTGAGCGAACTCGCCCGGCCGTTTTCGCTAAAACTGCCTGGAATGATGAAGCATCTCGACGTGCTGTCCGATGCGGGATTGATCAAACGCACAAAAACCGGTCGCACCGTGTCGGTCCATCTTTCGGTCCGGCCGATGCGGGAGGCCATGGAGTGGCTCAAGCGGTATGAGCGGCTCTGGACGGTCAGCCTCGATCGCCTGGTTGCGCTCGTGGAAGAGGATGGCGAGCGATGACCAGGAGCCTGCCGAGCGTGACCATCGTGCGCAGGATCAAGGCCTCGCCCGCCAGGGTTTGGGCGGCGATCACGCAGCCCAAACTGATGATGCAGTGGTGGGGTCCCGATGCCGGGCCGACGCTGCGCGCCGAGGCGGACGTGCGACCCGGAGGCCGCTTCAGCGTCGTCTTCCGGTTGCTGAACGGCGAGGAGCACAATCCCACCGGGGTTTATCAGGAAGTGATTCCAGAGAAGAAGCTGGTGTTCACCTGGGACTTGCCGGGAACGAGGGAACGCGAGTCGCTGGTCACGTTTCTGCTTGAGCCTGACGACGGCGGCACCAGGCTGACCCTGCGACACGAGCACCTTCCCGACGAAGAGGCGCGCAAGAGTCACGAGCACGGCTGGAGTGGCCTGCTCGACAAGCTGCCCATTTTCCTTGAGGTTTTTTTTGGAGTTGCCGAATGAGCGACCTGATCCTCACCACCTTCGATTGGGTTCCCGAACCGCCGCGCGGCTATGTGCGTGACATCCGGGTGCGTTGGGCGCTGGAAGAGGCAGGCCTGCCCTATCGCGTCGAGACCGTGCCGTTTCGGAAACGGAATGCCGAGCATTTCGTCCACCAGCCGTTCGGCCAGGTGCCGTGGTTGACCGATGGCGACATCTCGATCTTCGAGAGCGGCGCGATGCTGCTTCATCTCGGCGAGCGCAGCGACGCGCTGATGCCCAGTGATCCGCGCGGTCGCAGCGAAGCCAAGGAATGGCTGTTCGCGGCGCTCAACTCCGTCGAAATGGCCAGCCTGCCCTGGTCCTTGCTCATCTTTTCCGGCAACACCGGCGACACGCCGGCCTGGAAACTCTTTGACGGGTTCCTGCACCAGCACCGGCTCAAGCACATGGAGGCCGTGCTGGCAGGACGCCAATGGCTCGCCGGGACATTCTCGGTCGCCGACATCCTCATGGCGGATGTGCTGCGCCTCGTCGCCCGGTTCGACGGCCTGGCGAAATATCCCGCCTGTCACGACTATGTCGCGCGCGCCACGGCCCGACCGTCTTTCGTGAAGGCACACGCAGACCAGTTGGCGCATTTTGCTGCGGCAGATGCAGCTTGAGATTTCTTCACGGCGTTTTCGAACCTCGTCGGCGCCCGAGCGACGTCGTGTGACATCCGTCACAGCGACGGGAGGCGTCCTGCGGCATTGATCTGCCCATCGACGGCGGAATGGTCCGCCCGACCTGAAAAGGAGTGGACGACAATGCAGAACATGGAACAGAAGAACTCGGAAATCCGCGAGTTGAACGATGCAGAGCTCGAGGCGATCAGCGGCGGCAACATCTTCGGCGACATTGGGCGCTGGATCGTTCGCCGCTTGAAAGGAGACGGCGACCTTCGCCGTGCGACCGACCGCCCGAACTAAACTCATCTTCCAGACTGACTCCCGCGGCGCAAGCGGCGTTCGCGGGGGTCAGGCCGCGGGCTTTTGCTGCCAATCCCCAACGGCCGTTCGTCACGGCCGCGTGCTCGATTTTGGCGAGGAGCCGAAGGCGCGGCGAAACGCGTGCCCGAACGCGCTCTGCGAGGTGTAACCGACCTCGGCCGCCACGCTGGCGACGTCCGATCCACCGCGCGCCAGTGCTGCGCGCGCAAGCGTCGCACCCAAAGAGGCAACTTCGTCGTTGCAGGGCAAGCGACGCAGTTCATGGCGCCGCAACATTCCCGGAAATTAGAGCGCTTGGTCGTCGTGCGCGATGGCGAATCGCGTTGCACCGACTAGAAGGGACTTGCGGACTGCGCTGCCGCAGAGTCCATGGAGACCACATGCAGAACCCGAAGGATGTTGCTCCCGACGCGAATGCGACAAGCGGGATGAGGCTGTCGCGGCGCCAACTGCTCGATGGCGGCTTCGGGATCGGCGCGTATCTGCTGACCGCAGGGAGCGTCCGGGCGGCCGACCATGTGCACGGCAATATGGACATGTCCCCCAGCATGGGCATGGTGCCGGAGAAACCTGTGCCCGCGATGGATCAACCGCTGGTCGAGCCCGAGGTGCGGCGATCCGCCAATGGCGTGCTCAGCACGACCTTGCGGGCAGCCTACGCCTACCGCCAGATCGGCGGCGTCAGGCTCTATGTCAGGTCCTATGAAGGCGGCAGCCCGGGGCCGACGTTGCGCATGAAGCCCGGCGAGACGTTGCGCATCAAGCTGATCAACGATCTGCCGCCGAACCGGGACACGCTTCCCGCCGATATCAGCCGGCCGCATCAGTTCAACAACACCAATTTCCACTTCCATGGCGCCCATGCGAGCCCGAGCGGCATCGCCGACAATGTCATGCGCTCGATGGCCCCTGGCCGCGCCTACGAGATCGAAATCAAGCTGCCGGAGGACCACACCCGGGGCACCTACTGGTATCACCCCCATCATCACGGCAGCGCCGATATCCAGATGTCGAGCGGAATGGTCGGCGCCCTGGTCGTCGAGGGCGATTTCGCCGATGTGCCGGAGATAACAGCCGCCCGCGAGCGCATGCTGATCCTGACCCAGGTGGTCTATGACGCGCACGGCATGATCGAGAATTTCGAAACGTTGTTTCCGGAGACGGCGACCCGCTTCCTGGCGGTCAACGGCCAACGCCGGCCTGTGATCGAGATGCGCCCCGGCGAGGTGCAGCGCTGGCGCATCCTCAATGCCGCCTATCAGGACGACATGCTGCTCGATCTGGAGAAACACGATGTGCACGCCGTCGCCTATGACGGCATCCAGCTCGGCGCCGTGCAGCGCCTGAAGCAGCTTCTGATCGCGCCGGGCCAGCGCGCCGATATTCTGGTGCAGGCGGGTCCCGCCGGCACCTATGCTCTGGACGCGAAACCTTATGACCAGGGACACCCCTCGCCTGTCGGCCAGCTGGCCCGGCTGGTGGTCTCGGGTGCGCCGATGGACATGAAGCTGCCGCGCGCATTGCCGCGCCCGCCGCTGGAAACCATCAAGGAGACCGAGATCACCAACCGCCGCACGGTCACCTTCTCGGCGACCGCGCCCGAAGCCGATGCCGCCGGCCATTGGCAGGAATTCAACTTCTTCATCGACGGCAAGAAGTTCGATCCCGGCCGCATCGATCAACGCGTCAAGCTCGGCGCGGTCGAGGAATGGACGATCGTCAATACGCATGAGCATGACGACCACGTCTTTCATATCCACACCAACCCGTTCCAGGTCGTATCCGTCAACGGCAAGGCGCTGGCCGTGCCGGAATGGCGCGATACCGTCATCGTGGAGCGCAAGGGCGGCAAGGTCGTGTTCCGCTCGCGCTTCCTCGATTACACCGGCATCTACATGGTCCACTGCCACATGATGAATCATGAGGAGATGGGCATGATGCAAACGGTCGAGGTGTATAAGGAGTGATCAACTTGGCGGCCGTCCATCGGGCGAGTCCGGTCATCATGCGGTAACGTACGTCAACCTGATCACGTCCTCGTCCATTCGATCGCTGGCCGCAAGGCGCAGCGGCGGCCGCGGGCCGGCGAAGAATGGCGTGCCGCGACCCAAAACGACGGGATGGAGGTAGAGTTGGTACTCATCGATGAGACCAAGATCGGTCAGGCTTCGCGCCAGGTCTGGTCCGGAGACGTCAATCTCGCCTGCGCGCTCAGCCTTCAGCCCCCGTATGACAGCCTCGAGGTCATCCCCGACCAGCGTGGCGTTGGGGCCGACTGACTTCAGGGAACGCGACACGACCCATTTCGGTTGTTTCCGCCACGCCGCTGCGAACTCGTGTTCCGCGGCGTCCCACTCAGGATGGTCTTCGTCCCAATAACGCATGATCTCGTACATCCGGCGACCGTACACGCTGCCCGAAAGTCCGCGCACTTGCTCGATCCAGTGATGAAACAGCGCCGGGCTTGGCCTGAATTCGTTGTGGTCGACGTAGCCGTCCAGCGACTGGTTCATTCCAAATACGATCTTCGCCATGTCTGTCTCCTTGTGGCGCTCCAAGCCTGAGGACGTGCCCGATCGACAACTTCCGACAGTTTGCGATCATTTTTTTGCCGGGTCGCTCCGACATTCACAACTGTCATCCTCCGCGAAAGCGGAGGATCCAGTACGCCGCGGCTTCTCGGCTCTATCGTTGACGTCTCTGGAATACTGGGTCGCCCGGTCAAGCCGGACGATGACACCGAATATGGGTCCGCGATCTCGCGGCACGACATGCCCGAGCTATTGCTTTGGTTTCGCCCTCTGATGACAGAGGGCGCAGGGAAGGCCGGGTGCGCGCTGCACCCGCGGTCTCGTGTGCGATTGTGCAACAAGATGGTGCACACGAGCGAAGCGTAACCCGCCGCTTCGTCGCGGTGAAACAATGCGGTGGATTACGCCTTCGGCTAATCCACCCTACGAGCTGCCGCCGGCTCATAGCCGTATGCTTCGCCCTTACGAACGACGCGACCAATGCCCGGCCAGCCGAGATGGGCTCCGGCAATCCACGTCCCGGCCCCCGCCACCTCATGGAGAATCTTTTGGCGGGTTGCGCGTGCAGCCGGCTGGTCGTCGTCATAGCCCCAACTGAACTCGGGATTGCCAAACTGCAGGGCCGGGACATGAATGATATCCCCGAAAAACAGAAAACGGTCTTCGTTCGTATCAAACGCGTAGCCGGTATGACCGGGAGCATGACCGGGCAATGCGACCGCTCTCAATCGCTCGGCAACCCGGTCGCCATCCCGGATGGATTTCAGCAGGGGCCGGAACCGCGCAAGCTGCGCCTCGGCGAAAAAGCTCTCCACAGCCGCCTCGGAAATGGCGATCGTCTTCAGGTTCGGAAACATCACGCGGCCGTCCGGGGTCAACAGCCCGTGCAAATGATCCTGGTGGGTGTGCGTCAGCGCCAGAACCGTGATCGAAGCCGGCTCGATCCCGGCATCCGCCATGGTCTGCTCGAGACGGCCCACTGTCGGGTTCCAGCCACCTCCTCCGCTGTCGATCAGAACGCCGTCGACGCCCGGACCTGAGAGAGCGAAGCAATTGACGGACAAGCGAAGCGTCCCCGCCCGCCCGGCTTGCGGCACGGGGTTATCCAGCGCGTCTCGCAAAAGGGCCGGGGGCATATCGAGGTAGCCGTCCGACAGCGACCAGACGCGCCACCCTCCCGACGTGCCGCTGAGAACGTTGCGACTGCAGGATTTCACAATCATGAGACCACCTCTTCGTTCCGCGCTGGATGTCCGAGGCCGATCCAGCCGGCAAGCTACTCGTTGATCTCGGGCTCGACGAGCTTCGCCAGGTTTCGCAGCGACTCCTGCCAACCGAGATAACAAGCCTCGGCTGGAATGACATCAGGCACGCCGGCCTGCTCGATATTCACCTCGGTGCCGACCGACACATTCTTCAGCGTCACGGTCACCTGCATCTCGCCGGGCAGGTTCGGATCATCGAACGTATCGGTGTAGCGCAAACGTTCGCTAGGCACGAGTTCGACATATTTGCCGCCGAACGAGTGGCTTTTGTCCGTCGTGAAATTCCGGAAGGACATCCTGAACGTACCGCCGACCTTCGGTTCCAGATGGTGCACGGTGCAGGTAAAGCCGTTCGGCGGAAGCCATTTCGCAAGCGCATCCGCTTCGAGGAACGCGCGATAGATCTTCTGCGGGCTGGTTGTCAGGACACGGTGCAGACGGATGGTGCTGGGCATGCTGATGGACCTCTTTGGATTGCAGGTTGGTGCCCCGAGGACGAGTGAGGCTTGATCGAGCCGACATGGGGTCTGGTATTTTTTTGTAAGGGGATCTCATGCCTGTTCGGCCTACGGTGGCATAGGTCCGCATTCTCGCGGCACGATATGCCCGAGCTATTGCTTTGGTTTCACCCTCTGATGACAGAGGGCGCAGGGAAGGCCGGGTGCGCGCTGCACCCGCGGTCTCGTGTGCGATTGTGCAACAAGATGGTGCACACGAGC